>NZ_JBEPEL010000003.1:0-224469 GCF_040300825.1 Streptomyces sp. NPDC000229 | reverse complement strand
GTGCAGGCCCGCCTTGTGGGCGAAGGCGGAGACACCGACGTACGGCTGGTGGGTGGAGGGGGTCAGGTTGACCACCTCGGCGATGGCGTGCGAGATGCGCGTCATCTCCTTCAGGGCCCCTTCGGGGAGCACCTTCTTGCCGTACTTGAGCTCCAGCGCGGCGACGACCGGGAAGAGGTTGGCGTTGCCCACGCGCTCGCCGTAGCCGTTGGCGGTGCACTGGACGTGGGTGGCGCCCGCGTCGACGGCGGCGAGGGTGTTGGCGACGGCGCAGCCGGTGTCGTCCTGGGCGTGGATGCCGAGCCGGGCGCCGGTGTCGGCGAGGACGGTGGAGACCACGGCCTGGATCTGCGCCGGGAGCATGCCGCCGTTGGTGTCGCACAGGATGACGACGTCGGCACCGGCCTCCGAGGCGGCGCGGACGACGGACTTGGCGTACTCCGGGTTGGCCCGGTAGCCGTCGAAGAAGTGCTCGCAGTCGACGAAGACGCGCCGGCCCTGCTCGCGCAGGTGGGTCACGGTGTCACGGACCATGGCGATGTTCTCGTCGAGCGTGGTGCGCAGGGCCAGCTCGACATGGCGGTCGTGCGACTTGGCCACCAGCGTGATGACGGGGGCGCCGGAGTCGAGGAGCGCCTTGACCTGCGGGTCCTCGGCGGCGGTGGCGCCGGCCCTGCGGGTGGCGCCGAAGGCGACGAGCTGCGCGTGCTGGAAGCGGATCTCCTGCTTGGCGCGGGCGAAGAACTCGGTGTCGCGCGGGTTGGCCCCGGGCCAGCCGCCCTCGATGAAGCCGACGCCGAAGTCGTCCAGGTGCCGGGCGATGGTCAGCTTGTCGGCGACGGTGAGGTTGATGCCCTCGCGCTGGGCACCGTCGCGCAGCGTGGTGTCGAAGACGTGGAAGCTGTCGTCGACACCGCCGTCGGCGGTGGCGGCAGGAAGACTGTCGGTCTCCGTGGTCATGACTGTGTTGGCTCCTGTCGGATGTGGCTCCGGACTCCCTGGATCCACCTGCCCCCATTCTCGCGCGCCGCCGTCCCCGGCCGGGGTGGGGCCGGAAAACGAAAAGACCCCTCGCGGGTGCGAGAGGTCTGCGCGCGGGTCTGAGACACGGTGTCCACTGCCGCGAGGTTCTGCCGCGATTCAGTGGTCACTGCGGACCGGCGCGCTGCTGCCCATAATCATGGCGGTAGCAAGCACGGTCGCAGTCTGCCACAGATGTGAACGCCGCTGGACCCGAATCTCACGATGCGGGCGGCCCCGCGTCAGGGGCCGTGCGGACCAGGGTGTCCTCGATGAACTCTCGTACGTGGGCGAGGACCGCCGTGCGGCCGGTGCCCGGTATCCCGACCGCCACGTGGACGCTGAAGCCGTCGAGCAGGGCGCGCAGGCGCGCCGCGAAACGGTCGGGGTCCACGGGGCGCAGTTCGCCCCGGGAGATGCCCTCGGCGAGGAGGGCCACCAGGTCGCGGTGCCAGGCGCCCTCGATGGCGGCCTGCCGGGCGCGGGCGTCGGCGTCGGCGTTCTGCGACCGGTTCCAGACCTCCAGCCAGAGGGTCCAGTGCGGGTCGCGCGGACCGTCGGGCACGTACAGGTCGACGTAGGCGTCGAGCCGCTCCCGCACCGGCGCCGGACGCGACAGCAGGGCGCTGCGCTCGGCACCGAGGCGGCCCTCGCTCCACTCCAGGGTCTGGAGCAGCAGCTCGTCCTTGGTGCGGAAGTAGTAGAGCAGGTGCCCGCTGCTCATCCCGACCTCGCGGCCGAGCCCCGCCATGGTCAGCCCGTCGAGCCCGCGCTCGGCGATGGTCGCCATGGCGGCGGCGAGGACCTCTTCGCGGGGCGGCGCGGTGTTGCGCCGCCGTGCGGCCGGTGTCGTACGGGGTTCGTTCACTCGTACGTTGTACCTGATCCTTCCTGGTCGTCGTGGGTGACCGTCCAGCCGTCCTCGGCCAGGCGCTCGCGCAGGGCCGCCACCTGGGCGGGCGGGGGCACGGGCGGGTCCAGGCCGAGCTCCGGCCCGAAGGCCCACTGGACGATCTGGGCCAGTTCCTCCTCGGCGACCAGCTCGCGCAGGATCACCAGCAGTGCCGGGTACTCGTCCTCGCGGACGCAACCCAGGTAGATCTCCCGCAACTGCCGGATGATCTCCACGAGTCCGGGGCGCAGTCCCATCCAGCCGCGGCTGGTGCGGATCTCCTCCGCGGTCCGGTCCATGAACCAGACCATCACGTCGTACGGCACCTCGTGGTGCCCGGCCCGTTCGTTGAAGCAGACCGTCGGCTCGCGCTCCGGATCCTCGTCCGGGACGATCCCCGTCACCAGGATCTGCCCCGTGTGGCAGAGCTCCACGTACCAGGCGTCGTCCGGGTTCGAGTACAGGAACGTGAGGGAGTAGCCGTCACGGGCGGGGGCGGTCATGGGCGAAGGCTGTCATGGCCGCCCCTCCCCCGCCGGACGGTCATCCGGCCTTGGGCTGCTGCTGTGTGATGCAGTGGATGCCGCCGCCGCCCGCGAAGATCGTCCGCGCGTCGACCAGCGTGACCGTACGGTCCGGGAAGAGGCGGCGGAAGATGCCCGCGGCGATCTCGTCGCGCGGGTCGTCGAAGGCGCACAGCACCACACCGCCGTTGCAGATGTAGTGGTTGATGTAGGAGTAGTCGACCCACTCCCCGTCCTCCTGGAGGACCGTCGGGGCGGGGACCTCGACGACCTCCAGGCGGCGGCCCTTGGCGTCGGTCTGCTTGCGCAGCAGGTCCACGTTGGCCTTGCACAGCTCGTGGTCCGGGTGGGACGGGTCGGGCTGGGTGTGGGCGACCACGACACCCGGGCGGGCGAAGGCGGCGACGATGTCGACGTGGCCGCGGGTGCCGTACATGCCGTAGTCGCCGGTCAGGCCGCGCGGCAGCCAGATCGCCTTGGTGGTGCCGAGCTTGGCGTGGATCTCCGCCTCGACCTGCTCGCGGGTCCACTCCGGGTTCCGCTCGGGGCCGAGCTGGACGGTGTCGGTGAGCAGGACCGTACCCTCGCCGTCGACGTGGATGGCGCCGCCCTCGTTGACGAGCGGGGAGCTGTGCACGGGCACTCCGGCGATGTCCGCGACATGGCGGGCGATCTTCGAGTCGTGCTCCCAGCGCGCCCAGTCGGCCGCGCCCCAGCCGTTGAACACCCAGTCCACGGCGGCGAGTTCCCGACCGTCGGTGACGAAGGTGGGGCCGATGTCGCGCATCCACGCGTCGTCCAGGTCCCGCTCGACCAGGTCGATGTCCGGGCCGAGCAGCTCCCGGGCGGACGCCTCGTCGCCGGGGGCGTGGACCACGGTCACCGGCTCGAAGCGGCGTACGGCGCGGGCGACCGACGCCCAGGCCTCGCGGGCCTCGCGCAGCTCGTCGTCGTTGGTGAAGGTCGGGTTCGGCCCCGGCCAGGCCATCCAGGTGCGCTCGTGCGGGGCCCACTCGGCGGGCATGCGGAAGGTACTCATGGGGTGGGTGTCCTCAGAGGAAGTAGAGGCGGTTGAGGGAGACGGAGTCGGCCGGGTCCGAGCGGACCGGATCGCCGTCGAGCGTGACGAGCCCGGTGCGGCCGTCGACCGCGACCTCGCCGATACGGGAGTTGAGCAGCAGGTCGCCGGGGCCGATGCCGCGCGTGCCGCGCACGGCGACCCGGCGGCGGCGGGTGGGCATCAGGTCGTTGCCGGCCTGCGCGGCGGCACCCGAGACGAACGCCACCGAGATGTCGGCGGCCGTCGCCCCGAACGCGCCGAACTGCGGTCCGAGGACCAGCGGTTCGCAGGTGTCGGTGGCGGCGTTCGGGTCGCCCACGACCCCGTACGCGGGGAAGCCCGACTTCAGCACGAGCTGCGGCTTGGCGCCGAAGAACTCCGGCCGCCACAGCACGATGTCGGCGAGCTTGCCGGCCTCGATCGAGCCGACCTCGTGCGCGAGGCCGTGGGCGATCGCCGGGTTGATGGTGAGCTTGGCCATGTAGCGCAGGACGCGCGCGTTGTCGTCGCCGTCCCCGTCACCCTCCAGCGGGCCCAGCTCGGCCTTCATCTTCCCGGCCATGGCGAAGGTCCGGCGTACGGTCTCGCCGGCCCTTCCCATGCCCTGCGCGTCCGACGACGTGATCCCGATCGCGCCGAGGTCGTGCAGGACGTCCTCCGCGCCCATCGTCCCGGCCCTGATCCGGTCGCGGGCCATGGCCGCGTCGCCGGGCAGGTCGGTCTTCAGGTCGTGTACGGAGACGATCATTCCGTAGTGCTCGTCGACCGCGTCCCGCCCGAAGGGGAGGGTGGGGTTGGTCGACGAGCCGATGACGTTGCGGACGCCCGCCATCTTCAGGACGTTGGGGACGTGGCCGCCACCGCAGCCCTCGATGTGGAAGGCGTGGATCGTCCGGCCCTCCAGCACCTTCAGGGTGTCCTCGACCGACAGGCACTCGTTGAGGCCGTCGCTGTGGAGGGCGACCTGGACGTCGTACTCCTCGGCGACGCGCAGCGCGGTGTCGAGGGCGCGGGTGTGGGCGCCCATGTCCTCGTGGACCTTGAAGCCGGAGGCTCCGCCCTCGGCGAGCGCCTCGATCAGCGGTGCCTCGTGGGAGGAGGAGCCGCGGCCGAGGAAGCCGATGTTGACGGGCCAGGCGTCGAAGGCGTTGAAGGCGTGGCGCAGCGCCCACGGCGAGTTGACGCCCACGCCCCACACCGGGCCGAATTCCTGGCCGATGATCGTGGTGACGCCGGAGGCGAGGGAGGCCTCCATGATGCGCGGCGACAGCAGGTGTACGTGGGTGTCGACCGCTCCGGCGGTGGCGATGAGGCCCTCGCCGGAGACGATGCTGGTCCCGGTGCCGACGACGACGTCGACGCCGTCGAGGGTGTCGGGGTTGCCGGCGCGGCCGATGGCGTGGATGCGGCCCTCGCGGATGCCGATGGACACCTTGCGGATTCCCTGGACGGCGTCGATGACCAGCACGTTGCTGATGACGACGTCGCAGGTCTCGCGGACGGCGGCGGCCTTGAGGTGCAGTCCGTCACGGGCGGTCTTGCCGAAGCCGGCGAGGAACTCGTCGCCGGGCTTCTGCGCGTCCGACTCGACCCGGACCGTGAGGCCCGAGTCGCCGAGGCGGACGCGGTCGCCCGCGCGGGGGCCGTGGGTGGCGGCGTACTCGTAGGGGGTGAGGCGGCGCGCCTCGGCGGGGTGGCCTCCGGGGCGGCTCATCGCTCGGCCTCCTGCTCAGTCGTTTCCGGTACGCCGAGGTAGCCGCAGGCTGCGGCGCGGCGCAGTGCTTCCTCGCGGGCACCCGGCGCGTCCAGCGGCCCGTCGACCAGTCCGGCGAAGCCGATCGCGATCCGGTCGCCGCCGATCGGCACCAGCCCGACCTCCTCGCTCTCGCCCGGGCCGAAGCGCACGGACGATCCGGCGGGGACGGCGAGCCGCATGCCGTAGGTCCGGGCGCGGTCGAAGTCGAGCCGCGGGTTGGCCTCGAAGAAGTGGAAGTGCGAGGTGACGGAGACCGGCACGCCCGCGGTGTTGGTGACCCGCAGCCGCACCACGGGCTCCGGCTCGGAGTGCTCCGGCCCCGGCAGCAGCGCGCCGGGGGCGTCACTCTCCTGGCTTCCCCCGCCGATGGGGTCACTGACCACGGCGAGCCGGGAGCCGTCGTCGAAGACGGCCTCCACATGGACCTCGGTCACGACGTCCGCGACGCCCGGCAGGACGTCCTCGGGGCCGAGGACCGAGCGGGCGGCCTCGATCGCCTCGGCGAGCCGCCGCCCGTCGCGGGCCGCCTCGCAGACGGTGTCCGCGATGAGGGCGGTCGCCTCGGGGACATTGAGCCTCAGACCACGGGCCCGGCGCGCCCGGGCGAGCTCGGCGGCGCCGAAGATCAGCAGCCGGTCGCGTTCCGTGGGGGTCAGTCGCACGTCACCACACCTCCTGTTTGAGCATCACTCTAACCACAAGATTCCAGGGAAGAAACCATTGACGGGATCACAGGGTGTACGTCACATTGAACGTCACTCTAAAAGCATTCCCATACGTCGACGAGCAGAGCAGGGAGGACGCCCATGCCGATTGAACAGCGCGGAGTCGACACCATCCCGGAGGCGGAGCGGACCAGCGGGCCGCGGGACCTCGTCTCGATCCTGCTTGGCTCGAACCTGTGCCTCGGTGTGATCGTCTTCGGCTGGCTGCCGGTGTCCTTCGGGCTCGGCCTGTGGCCCGCGGTCACGTCGGTGGTGGTCGGGACGGTGGTCGGCGTCGCCGTCACCGCCCCGCTCGCGCTGGTCTCGCTGCGCACGGGAACCAACCTGTCGACGTCCAGCGGCGCCTTCTTCGGCGTACGCGGCCGGCTCGTCGGCTCGGTCGTCGGGCTGCTGCTGTCGCTGGGCTACACGGCGCTGACCCTGTGGATCGGCGGCGACGTGATGCTCGGCACGCTGTCCCGGCTCTTCGACGTGCCGACCGGCCCGGTGGCGCACACCCTCGTGTACGTGCTGCTCGCCGGCTGCACGGTGACCGCCGCCGTGTACGGCTACCGGCTGCTGCTGCGGATCAGCCGGTACCTCGCGGTGGGCATGACGGTGCTGCTGGCACTCGGGGTCCTCGCGTACGCGGGCGACTTCACGACCGCGCCGCCGCCGGACACCCCCTACCTGCTGGGTTCCTTCTGGCCGACGTGGCTGCTGTCCGCCGTCGCGGCGGGCCTGAGCGGGCCGGTCGCCTTCATCACCCTGCTCGGCGACTACACGCGGTACGTCTCACCGGAGCGGCACAGCCCGCGGGCGGTGTGGCGGGCGACGTGCCTGGGCCTGTTCCTGGGCCTGCTGGTGCCGCAGCTCTTCGGTACGTTCACCGCCCTGGCCGCGCGGGCGGGGCTCGACTACGCGGGGCCGCTGGTCGAGACGGCGGCGCCGTGGTTCCTGCTGCCGCTGCTGGTCGCGGCGAGCGCAGGGTCCGTCGGCAACGCGGGGCTGATGCTCTACTCGATGGGCCTCGACCTGGACGCCATCGTGCCGCGCGCCACGCGTGCCACGGCCACCCTGGTGGTCGCGGCCGTCGCCACGGTCTTCGTGTTCGTGGGCCACTTCGCGTGGGACGCGCAGTCGGCGATGACGTCGTTCGTGCTGCTGCTGACCGCGATCGGGACGCCGTGGGCGGTCATCACGCTGATGGGCCACGTCCGGTGCGGCGGGCGGTACGACCCGGAGGCGCTCCAGGTCTTCAACCGGCGGGCGCAGGGCGGCATCTACTGGTTCCGCGCCGGCTGGCACCCCCGCGCCACGGTGTCCTGGGCACTGGGCGCGGCCGTGGGCCTCTCGGCCGTCTCGACGCCGCTCTACGAGGGCCCACTGGTGGCGCTGACCGGCGGCGTCGACGTGAGCTTCATCCTGTCGGGCCTGGCGGGCGGCGTGGCCTATGCCGCGTTGACGGCCACCTCGCGGGCCCCGGCCCCGGCCCCGGGCCCCCTCGCGGCGCCCGAACCCGAGACCGCCGCGCCCTGACGCGCGGCACGCGGAACGCCCGCGCCTGAAGAGCGGGAGGCGCGGGCGTTCCGCACATGGGCGTCAGCCGATACGGGGGCGTCAGCCGATCTTGTGGGTCCAGCCGTGGACGTCCTCGGCGGCGCCGGTCTGGATGTCCAGCAGCGCCTTGCGGAGCCTCAGGGTGACCTCGCCCGGCGTGCCGTCGCCCTGGGTCCACTCGCCGCCGGCCGACTTGACCGTGCCGACCGGGGTGATGACGGCGGCCGTGCCGCAGGCGAAGACCTCCGTCAGCGTGCCGTTCTCGGTGTCGCGCTTCCACTGGTCGATGGAGACGCGGCCCTCCTCCGACTCGTACCCGAGGTCACGGGCGAGCTGGAGGAGCGAGTCGCGGGTGATGCCCGCCAGGAGCGAACCGGTCAGCTCCGGGGTGACGATGCGGTTCCCGTACACGAAGTACAGGTTCATGCCCCCCAGCTCCTCGACCCACTTGTGCTCGACCGCGTCGAGGTAGGCGACCTGGTCGCAGCCCTTGGCCGCGGCCTCGGCCTGGGCGAGCAGGGACGCGGCGTAGTTGCCGCCGGTCTTGGCGAAGCCGATACCGCCGGGCACCGCGCGGACGCGGTCCTCGGAGAGCCAGATCGAGACGGGCTTCACGCCACCGGGGAAGTACGCGCCGGCCGGCGAGGCGATGACGATGAACAGGTACTCGTTGGCCGGGCGGACACCCAGCCCGACCTCATTGGCGATCATGAAAGGCCGCAGGTACAGCGACTCCTCGCCGCCGTGCGGCGGCACCCAGGCCTGGTCCTGCTGGACCAGCGCGTCGCACGCGGCGACGAACGTCTCCACCGGCAGCTCCGGCATGGCCAGGCGCTTGGCCGAGACCTGGAACCGCTCGGCGTTGGCCTCGGGCCGGAACAGCGAGACCGATCCGTCGGGGCGGCGGTACGCCTTCAGCCCCTCGAAGATCTCCTGCGCGTAGTGCAGGGTCATGTTCGCCGGGTCGATCGAGAGCGGCGCGTACGGCGTGAGCTGGGCGTCGTGCCAGCCGCGCCCTTCCGTCCACTTGATCGTCACCATGTGGTCGGTGAAGTGGCGGCCGAAACCGGGGTTGGCCAGGATCGCCTCGCGCTCCGCGTCGGACAGCGGGTTGGAGGAGGGCTTGAGCTCGATCGTGGGCGTCGTCGTCATGAGTGCTGTGTCCTTCACCGTGTGTATGTGACGGACCGCGCTCACGCCGCTACACCTGCTAGGACGTCCGAGCTTTCCCGCATGCCGCGGCCCCGCGTTCGATTATCGCGCGCGTGGCCGGTGCAATGAAACGGCTGGAGTGCGGTCCAGGGTTGATGGTGGCACCCGCGGCCGCACAGGAGAAGCCGCCGGGTGCGTGTGCGACCCGGCGGCTGTGTCTGATGCTCTTCAGTCGGCGGGTCAGCTCGCTACGCGTACCGCGAGCGCGTCGCCGATCTCGTCCGTCGTGCGCGGCGCCGAGGGGTCGCGTTCCGCCAGGTCGGCGGCGACCGTCTCCTCGATGCGGACGGCCTCGGCCTCGTAGCCGAGGTGGCGCAGGAGCAGCGCGACGGACAGGATCGTGGCGGTCGGGTCGGCCTTGCCCTGGCCCGCGATGTCGGGCGCGGAACCGTGGACGGGCTCGAACATCGACGGGAACTCGCCCGTCGGGTTGATGTTGCCGGACGCGGCCAGGCCGATGCCGCCGGTCACGGCAGCGGCGAGGTCGGTCAGGATGTCGCCGAAGAGGTTGTCGGTGACGATGACGTCGAAGCGCTCGGGCTGGGTGACGAAGAAGATCGTCGCGGCGTCGACGTGCAGGTAGTCGGTGGTGACCTCGGGATACTCCTGGCCGACCCTGTCGAAGATGTTCTTCCACATGTGGCCGGCGTAGACCAGGACGTTGTTCTTGTGGACCAGCGTCAGCTTCTTGCGCGGGCGGGCGTTGGCGCGCTCGTACGCGTCACGGACGACGCGCTCGACGCCGTACGCCGTGTTGACGCTGACCTCGGTGGCGACCTCGGCCGGGGTCCCGGTGCGCAGCGAGCCGCCGTTGCCGGTGTACGGGCCCTCGGTGCCCTCGCGGACCACGACGAAGTCGATGTCGGGGCGGCCGGCCAGCGGGGTGGCGGTGTTCGGGAAGAGCTTCGACGGACGCAGGTTGACGTAGTGGTCGAAGGCGAAGCGCAGCTTGAGCAGCAGCCCGCGCTCAAGCACACCGGAGGGGACGGACGGGTCGCCGATCGCGCCGAGCAGGATGGCGTCGTGCGTCCTGAGGGACTCCAGCTCCGCGTCGGGGAGGGTCTCCCCGGTGCGGTGCCAGCGCTGGGCGCCGAGGTCGTACTCCTTGGTCTCCAGCTTCACATCCTGCGGGAGGACGGAGCGAAGGACCTTGAGGCCCTGGGCCACGACCTCCTGGCCGATGCCGTCACCGGGAACCACTGCGAGATTGATGCTGCGAGACATGTCCGCACCCTACTCCCCGGTCCCAGAGCCTGACATGAGCGTTCCGGAATGTGGACGGTGTGTCAGGGGGTCCGGTGGCCGGTGGCCCCGCCGTTGTCCCGCCGGTCGAGCGCCCGCTGCAGCGCGGCGGCGGCGTTGCGGCGCTCGGTGTCGGTGGGTCGGGGGGCGGTGTGGCGGACGCGGCGAACGACGGTCTCAGCGGCCATGACGATCGACTCCTTGAGATCAGATGATTCGAGGCGCCGGAAGGGGCGGGGAGCACGGCCGCAGGGGTTGCCTGCCGGGGGCACAGCGCTCTCGTCCGCCGTTCGCTTGATGGAGCGAGACGTTCGGCTCCTACAAAGCTAAGCGGTCGCGGAGCGTCTGTCTCCACAATTACTCGGACTTCCTACTATCTGAGACGGGCGGCGGTGGAGCCGCGCTCGACCCGGGCCCCGCCTCTACAGGACGTCACCGTCGCGCCAGTCGAAGAGCAGCGCGCCCTCGTCGGCGGCGGGCAGCGGACGGCCGGCCGCCGGGCGCAGGTACGTCGAGTCCTCCTCGTCCGGCAGGTGCAGCACACCCTCCGGGCCGTACACCTCGATGCGGCCGTTCCACAGCTGCCAGCCGCGCGCCCGGTACAGCTCGGCACCCTCGTCGGACGCCGACAGCGCGCCGAAGGCGTACGCCCCGTCGACGACCTCCTCCAGCGCCGCCATCACCCGGCCGCCCAGGCCCTGGCGGCGGCGGTCGGTACGGACGGCGACCGCCTCCACGTAACCGATGCGGTACGAGCGGCCGGCGTGCGCCACCCGGCGCATGATCACGCTGCCGTGCGCGGCGACGCCGTGCTCGTCCTCGACGTACACGTGGACGCCGCCGAGCCCGTGGTCCCAGTCCTGGTCGGTGAAGTCCCCGTCGAACGCGGCGCTCAGCATCGCCCGTATCCCGGCGAGGGCGGCGGGGGCCAGCTCGTAGGTGTGAGCCATGTGCAAGGAGTCGGTCATAGGGCTACTCTCGCAGCGCCGACGGGGCGCGTGGTGAAGAACCGGCCACCGCCCGCGCCCCGGCCCTCACCCGCGCCCCGCCGTCGTCCGCCCGCCGCCGACCGCGTCGGCGCCGGCCGCCCTCAGAGGCGGCCGCCCGTCAGCCGGGACAGCGGGCCGCGCTGACGCAGCCCGGCCCGGCGGCCCAGGGCGTACGAGGACGCCACCACCGTCACCACACTGGCGCCGGCCCCGGCGGCGATGGCCTTCCGGGCCTTCACCAGCGTCCAGGCCACACCCGCCTTGCCCACGGTCTGCCCGGCCGCCGTGCTGACGGCGGACTGGACGGTCCTGGCCGCGGACCTGGCCTTCTCGGTGGTCGCTCCGCCGAGTCCGGCGAGCGCTTCCTTTCCGCTGCGCGCGGACTGGGACGCGGTGCCCGACGCGGACTTCGCGGCGTCCTGCGCCCGGTCCTTGGTCGCCGTGCCGGCCCGCGAGGCGGTCTTGGTCGTCGAAGTCTTGTTCGTGTCAGCCATGGTGTGCGGGTAACCGCTCCGCGCCCCGGCAAACTGACGGCCGTTCAACCCTGCTGTACGGCCACGGACCGCGGACCGGCCACGGCGAACGCCTCACGGCGCACGAACGTCAGCGCCACGGCGACGGCCACCACGCCCGCGGCGCAGCTGAAGGTGAACGCCGCGCCGTGGCCCCAGCGCTGGGCCAGCTGACCGGAGGCGAGGGCCGCGACACCCTGGCCGACGATGAGGCCGCTGCCGAGCATCGCCATCGCCTCCCCCATGCGCGCGACGGGCGCCACCCGCTCGGCGAGGCCGAACAGGGCGATCAGGTGCGGCGCCACCGCGAAGCCGACCCCGGCGACGGCCACCGCCGCACCGACGTGACCGTCGACCGCCAGCAGCGGGAAGAGCAGGGCCGCCTGCGCCACCATCGCGAGGCGCAGCCGTACGGTCAGGTCCCAGGGGCCCGGCATCGCGGTCGTGACCAGACCCGCGAGGGCGCTCGTCACCGCCATGGCGCCCCACACGAAACCCGCCGCCCCAAAGGCGCCCAGGTGCTTCGCCAGCGCGCTGACGCCCGCGTTCGCGCCGCCCCACACCATGCCCTGGAGCAGGGCCATGGCGAACAGCACGAGGAGCCCGGGCGACAGCAGGCGTACACCGGCCGTCCGCGGCCCCCCACCACCGCGCGGCGCCGTGGGGTGCACCGCGAACAGCACGCCGAACACCGCGATCAGCGCCGCCGCCAGCACCATCGCGGCCACCGGGTGGACCAGCACCACCACCGTCCCGGCGAGCGCCGGCCCGGCCATGAAGCCGACCTCGTCGACCATGGTGTCGAAGGAGAGCGCCCGCCCGGTCAGTTCGGCCGGCCGCGACCTGGTGAGCACGATCCACCGGGTCCGGGACAGCGGCCCCACCTGGGGGATGGTCAACCCCACCAGCGCGGCGAGCAGCGCCTGCACGGCTGCCGGCGTCCCGGCCAGTACCGAGGCCACCAGGGCGGCGATCGTGGCCGCGTTGGCCAGTGAGGCGACCAGGATGACCGGTCGGTGGCCGAGCCGGTCGGCCAGCCGCCCGATGGGCGGGCCGCCCACCGCCTGACCGGTCCACAGCATGCCCGCGACGAGCCCCGCCCGGCCGATGCCGTTCAACTCCGTGAGCATCAGCAGGGTGCCGATGGGACAGAGGGCGGCGGGGAGCCGCGCCAGGAAGGAGATCACGGGCAGGCCGGCGCCCGCGACGGCGACGACGGCCCGGAGGCCCGTCGGTGCGGACATGGCGAACCCCCCGTCGGTGATGGACCCGGGGACGGTAGTTCCGGGAACGCTCCTCGTGGACCGGAACCGGACGATCCCGGAGCTTCGCACCACCGAGACGGCCCGCGGCCGCCGGGAATTCGTACGTTCCGGGTACGAACACCGCCCCCGTCCGGCGTAGGCCGGAGGGGGGCGGTGTTCAGGTGCTGGAGGTCAGCCCATGTGCGGGTACGTGTAGTCCGTCGGCGGGACCAGCGTCTCCTTGATGGCGCGGGTCAGCGTCCAGCGCATCAGGTTCTGCGGGGCGCCCGCCTTGTCGTTCGTGCCGGAGGCGCGACCGCCGCCGAAGGGCTGCTGGCCGACGACGGCGCCGGTGGACTTGTCGTTGATGTAGAAGTTGCCCGCGGCGTACCGCAGCTTCTCCATCGTGTACGCGGCCGCCGCGCGGTCGTTCGCGATGACCGAGCCGGTCAGCGCGTACGCGGACACCGACTCCATCTGCTCCAGCATCGCGTCGTAGCTGTCGTCCTCGTAGACGTACACCGCGAGGAAGGGGCCGAAGTACTCGGTGGTGAACACCTCGTTGGCCGGGTCGGTGCACTCGACGACCGTCGGGCGGACGAAGTAGCCGACCGAGTCGTCGTAGGTGCCACCGGCGACGATCGTGCAGGTGGGGTCGGCCTTGGCGCGGTCGATGGCGGCCTTGTTCTTGGCGAAGGCCCGCTCGTCGATGACGGCGCCGATGAAGTTCGTCAGGTCGGTGACGTCACCCATCTTGATGCCGTCGACCTCGGTGGCGAACTCCTCCTTGAAGCCCGAGTTCCAGATGGAGGCCGGGATGTAGGCGCGTGAGGTCGCCGAGCACTTCTGGCCCTGGTACTCGAAGGCGCCGCGGGTCAGCGCGGTCTTCAGGATGGCGCGGTCGGCGCTCGGGTGTGCGACGACGAAGTCCTTGCCGCCGGTCTCGCCGACGATGCGCGGGTAGCCGCGGTACTTCTCGATGTTGGTGCCGACCGTCTTCCACAGGTGCTGGAAGGTCTTGGTGGAACCCGTGAAGTGGATGCCCGCGAGCTCCGGGTGGTTCAGGGCCACCTCGGAGACGGCGATGCCGTCGCCCGTCACCAGGTTGATGACGCCCTTGGGCAGGCCGGCCTCCTCCAGGAGCTGCATGAGCAGCACGGCGGCGTGGGTCTGCGTCGGGGACGGCTTCCAGACCACCACGTTGCCCATGAGGGCCGGGGCGGTGGGCAGGTTGCCCGCGATGGCGGTGAAGTTGAAGGGCGTGATCGCGTAGACGAAGCCCTCCAGCGGGCGGTGGTCGAGGCGGTTCCACACACCCGGGGCGTTGGCCGGCGGCTGCTCGGCGAGCAGGTCGCGGGCGTACTTGACGTTGAAGCGCCAGAAGTCGACGAGCTCGCACGGGGTGTCGATCTCGGCCTGCTGGACCGTCTTGGACTGGCCGAGCATGGTCGAGGCGGCCATGGTCTCGCGCCACGGGCCGGCCAGCAGCTCGGCGGCGCGGAGGATGATCGCCGCGCGGTCGTCGAAGGACATCGCGCGCCAGGCCGGGGCGGCGGCGAGGGCCGCGTCGATGGCGTCCTGCGCGTCCGCCTGCGTGGCGCCGGCGAAGGTGCCGAGGACCTTGGCGTGGTTGTGCGGCTGCACGACGTTCACGCGCTCACCGCCGCCCATCCGCTTGACGCCGCCGATGGTCATCGGGAGGTCGATGGGGTTCTCGGACAGCTCCTTGAGCTTGGCCTCCAGGCGGGTGCGCTCGGCCGAACCGGGGGCGTAGGTGTGGACCGGCTCGTTGACCGGAGCGGGGACCTGGGTCACAGCGTCCATGAGTTCCGTAACTCCTTCAGTTCTTGGTGATCATCGAGCGGACGAAGAACAGCAGGTTGGCCGGCTTCTCCGCGAGGCGGCGCATGAAGTACCCGTACCAGTCGGTTCCGTACGCGGTGTAGACGCGCATCCGGTGACCTTCGGCGGCGAGCCGTACGTGCTCGTCGCTGCGGATCCCGTAGAGCATCTGGAACTCGTACTCGTCCAGTTTGCGCCCGGCGCGGCGCGCGAGCTCCTGGCTGATGGCGATGAGACGCGGGTCGTGCGACCCGATCATCGGGTAGCCGTCACCCTCCATCAGGATCTTCAGGATCCGGACGTACGCCTTGTCGATTTCCGCCTTGTCCTGGTACGCGACGGAGGCGGGCTCCTTGTAGGCGCCCTTCACGATCCGGACGCGGCTGCCGTTCGCGGCGAGGCGGCGGGCGTCCTCCTCGGTGCGGAAGAGGTACGCCTGGATGACGCAGCCGGTCTGCGGGAAGTCCTTCCGCAGCTCCTCGTGGATGGCGAACATCGAGTCGAGGGTGGTGTGGTCCTCCGCGTCGAGCGTGACCGTGGTGCCGATGGAGGCGGCGGCCTCGACGACGTGGCGGACGTTGGCGAGTGCCAGCTCGTGCCCGCCCTCCAGGGACTGGCCGAACATCGACAGCTTCACCGACATCTCGGCCTTCTCGCCCAGGCCGAGGTTCTCCAGGTGCTCGATCAGCTCCATGTAGGCGTCGCGGGCGGCGTACGCCTGGTCCCGCGTGGTGATGTCCTCGCCGACCACGTCCAGGGTGACCTCGAGGCCCTTGGCGACCGTCTCCCGGACGATCGGAACGACCTGCTCGACCGTCTCACCGGCGATGAACCGGCCGACGACCTGCTTGGTGCCCGGGGCGGCAGAGACAAAACGGCGCATCTTGTCACTGCGCGACGCGGCAAGGATCACGGGACCCAGCACGGGGCACCTCCACGGAACACGGGTTGAAGGGGGCCGAAGCGGTACGAATCCGTATCGGCACGGAGAACCACCGTGAAACCTAAGGATCGCTCGGATGCGGGGCCATCGACAGCTGTCACGCATCCGTGCCCCGCCTCTCATACAGATGTCTGAACGGGTGGCAGAATGTCCGGGTGAAGGCCGATTACCAAGAGCTGGTCGACGAGATCTCCGCGCTGCTGGGCGCCCCGGCGACACTGGAGAACCGCGACTTCGGGCTGATCGCCTTCGGGGCGCACGACAGCGACGACGACAGCGCGATGGACCCGGTCCGTACGCGGTCGATCCTCACCCGGAAGTCGACGCCCGCGGTGCGGGCCTGGTTCGAGGGCTACGGCATCACGCGGGCGACCGGCCCGGTCCGGATCCCCGCCGCCCCGGACGCCGGGGTCTTCCGGGACCGGATCTGCCTCCCGGTACGCCACCGGGGCGTGGTTCTCGGGTACGTGTGGCTCCTCGACGCCGACCCGGGCCCTTCACCCGACCGGCTGACGGCGGCCATGGAGGTGGCCCAGCGGATCGGCGCGCTGCTCGCGGACGAGGAGCGGGCGGACGCGGACCTCTCGCGCGAGCTGCGGGCCGTGCTGACGGCCGAGCGGGGCTGGCAGTACGACATGGCCCTCACCGCCCTCCGCACGGCACTCGGCCGCGACGCGGACGGCCTGCACGCCCTGGTGTGCGTCGCCCCCTGGCGGGGCGCCGACACCCCCCCGCTCCGCACGGCCCCCGGCGCGGCGGCCCTCTGCACGCTGCCCTGGCCGGGGCGGGAGGAGCCGGGTCGGGACGCGGGTCGCCCGACGGCGCCGGGCACGTATGCGCTCGCCGCCCTGATCCGCCTCCGCTCACCCGACTCCCTGGCCCCCGCGCTCACGGCGTCCGCCCGCCTCCGGGACGCCGCCGGCGCCCCACCGCCCGTTGCCACACCCACCGCGGCGTGGGCGGCACGCCGGGCCGCGGAGGCCGCCGGGCGCACCAAAGGCGCGGCGGCCCCGGGCACCGCCCCCACCCGTGAAGCCGCGCCCCCCGCCGCCACCGGGAACGCCGCGGGCAGCCGTGGCCACCAGCCCCCTCGACCCGACCCCTCCCCCGGCGCGACGCCCCCGGGGCGCACGGGGAACGCCGACCCCGCCCAAGCCGCGACGCCCCCCGGACCCACCGCGGGCGGCAGGGGCGCTGGAGGCGCCGGGGCCACCGCGGGCGGCCGGGGCGCTGGAGGTGCCGGGGCCTCACCAGCCCCCGAAGCCACCATGAACGCCGCGGGCGGGCCGGGCGCCGGCGTGCGCGCGGACGCAGGGCCGGGTCCGGAGGCCGGTCCCGGACGCCGGGGCACCGGGGCGCGAGCCGGGGGCGGTCCCAGCTCCGACGCCGGGGCGGGAGAGCACGTCGTCGCCGGGGTGGCCGACCCGCGCAAGGGCCTGACCGGCCTCGGGGACGCCTGGCGGGAGGCGGTGTCCGCCGCCCGGGCGGCCATGGCCCAGCCACGGCTCGGTCCGCTGGCCCAGTGGGCGTCGATCGGCCCGTACCGCCTCCTGTCGGCGCTTCCGGCGGCTCCGCCCCACGACCCGGCGGTCCGCGCCCTGCTCACGCCCGGCCATGGGGAACTGGCCCGCACCGCCGAGGTGTTCCTCGACAGCGCGGGCCAGGCGGGCCGCACCGCGGCGACCCTGGGCATCCACCGCCAGACGCTCTACTACCGCCTCTCCCGCGTGGAACAGCTCACCGGCCTGGACCTCGACGACGGCGAGGACCGGCTCCTGCTCCACATGGCCCTCAAGGCGGCCCGGCTGTGAAGCACCCCGTCACCGTGCAGTGGGTGCACACCACGTGGACCAAGGCGTCACGCGGCGGTGAGGCAGCCGCCCGGCGCCATGCCCTGCCTGTGGGATTCACCCTCCCGGGCGACGTCGACGGGCCGTTCACCCACCACGTCCGGATGGACGAGTGGCGCGACTTCGTGCCGCAGGCTTCGACCCGGGCCCTCCGTGAGACCCCCCTCCGGCTGCTGGAGCGGGACGGAAAGCTGACGGTGCTCCCCCGTGTGAACCCGTTGCACGGCATCCCGCCCCGGTCGCGCCGGCCGCCCGCCGTGCGGCTGGCGCCCGGCGAGTGGCTGCGCTGGCAGCTCAACTACCGGTTCAGCTCGGCGCTCGGCATCCGGGGATGGACGTACTGGCTGGACACCTTCAACGTCGCGTACGGGCCCGTCGACCCCGGCGTCTTCCTCGGCGAACCGACCCGCCTCATCGACGAGACCGGCCCGGTGCGCTGACGCACCGGGCCGGTCCCTTCGACGAGCGTACGAACGATCAGGCGAGGTTCACCGAGCGGGCCGACGTCGCGCCGATCTCCTCCGCGACCTCCGTCAGCACCTGCTGCGGGACCGTGTCGTCGACGGTGAGGACCGCGAGCGCCTCGCCACCCTCCGCCGCGCGGGCGACCTGCATGCCCGCGATGTTCAGGCCCGCCTCGCCGAGGATGCGGCCGACGGTGCCGACGACACCCGGACGGTCCTCGTACCGCAGGACGACCATGTGGTCGGCGAGCGCCAGGTCCACGTCGTAGTCGCCGACGGCGACGATCTTCTGGAGGTGCTTGGGGCCGGCCAGCGTGCCGGAGACCGCGACCTCCTCGCCGCCCGAGAGCGTGCCGCGCACGGTGACCACGTTCCGGTGGTCGGGGGACTCGCTGGACGTCGTCAGGCGGACCTCGACACCGCGCTCCTGCGCGAACAGCGGCGCGTTGACATAGCTCACCGTCTCGTCGACGACGTCCTCGAAGACACCCTTCAGCGCGGACAGTTCGAGCACCTTGACGTCGTGCTGGGTGATCTCGCCGTACACCTCGACGTCGAGCCGGACCGCGACCTCGCCCGCCAGCGCGGTGAAGATCCGGCCGAGCCGCTCGGCGAGCGGCAGACCCGGCTTGACGTCCTCGGCGATGACCCCGCCCTGGACGTTGACCGCGTCGGGGACCAGCTCACCGGCGAGGGCGAGGCGCACCGAACGGGCGACCGCGATACCGGCCTTCTCCTGCGCCTCGTCCGTGGACGCGCCCAGGTGCGGGGTGCAGACGACCTGGTCGAGTTCGAACAGCGGGGAGTCCGTGCAGGGCTCCTTCGCGTACACGTCGAGGCCCGCGCCCGCGACCCGGCCCTCCTTGAGCGCCGAGTACAGCGCGGCCTCGTCGACGATCCCGCCGCGCGCGGCGTTGACGATGCGGACGGTCGGCTTGACCTTGTGCAGCGCCTCGTCGCCGATCAGGCCGAGCGTCTCGGGGGTCTTCGGCAGGTGGACGGTGATGAAGTCGGCGGCCTCCAGCAGCTCGTCCAGCGTGAGGAGCTTGACCCCCATCTGCGCGGCGCGCGCCGGCTGGACGTAGGGGTCGTAGGCGACGATCTTCATGCCGAAGGCCGACATGCGCTGCGCGACCAGAACGCCGATGCGGCCGAGGCCGACGACGCCGAGGGTCTTCTCGCTGAGCTCGACGCCGGTGTACTTGCTCCGCTTCCACTCGCCGTTCTTGAGGGCGGTGTTGGCCTGCGGGATGTTGCGCGCGGTGGCGACCAGCAGACCGCAGGCCAGCTCGGCGGCGGTGACGATGTTGGACGTCGGCGCGTTGACGACCATCACACCGGCCTTGGTGGCGGCGGAGACGTCGACATTGTCCAGGCCCACGCCCGCGCGGGCGACGACCTTGAGCTTGTTGGCCGCGGCGATCGCCTCGGCGTCGACCTTGGTGGCGGAGCGCACCAGGATGGCGTCCACGTCCACGACGGCAGGCAGCAGTTCGGCTCGGTCGGCGCCGTTGCAGTGCCGGATCTCGAAGTCGGGGCCGAGCGCGTCGACGGTGGCGGGCGACAGCTCTTCAGCGATCAGTACTACCGGCTTTTTGGGGGGATGCGAGCTCACGTGGGTCCTCACAAGTCCAGTGCGGACGGCCGTCCCGACGGCCGCATGCGGTGGAGGGGGCTTGCCGCGTGGAAGACGCACGACGCTGTGGGCCTGACGCGTATGTGTTGAGAAGTGTAGTGGTGGTGAGTGACATCTTTTCCGCCTCGGCGGAAGGATCACCCGTCCGTGGTTGGACAGTCGGTCCAATGAAGACGGGCGGGTCCGGACACCTGTCCGGACCCGCCGCCACGAGGCTTACGCCTCCTCGTTGTCCACCCAGCTCATGAGCTTGCGCAGCTCCTTGCCGGTGGTCTCCAGCAGGTGCTCGGAGTCCTGCGTCTTGTACTCGTTGTACTTCTTCAGGCCGCCGTGGTACTCGTCCATCCAGTTCTTGGCGAACGTGCCGTCCTGGATCTCGGAGAGGACCTTCTTCATCTCGGCCTTGGTGGCGTCCGTGATGATCCGCGGGCCGGTGACGTAGTCGCCCCACTCGGCGGTCTCGGAGACCGACCAGCGCATCTTCTCCAGGCCGCCCTCGTACATCAGGTCCACGATCAGCTTCAGCTCGTGGAGGCACTCGAAGTACGCGATCTCCGGCTGGTAGCCGGCCTCGACCAGGGTCTCGAAGCCCGCCTTGACCAGCGCCGAGGCACCGCCGCACAGCACGGCCTGCTCACCGAACAGGTCGGTCTCGGTCTCCTCGGTGAAGGTCGTCTTGATGACACCCGCGCGGGTGCCGCCGATGGCCTTCGCGTACGAGAGCGCCAGCGCGAACGCGTTGCCGGTGGCATCCTGCTCCACGGCGGCGATCGCCGGAACGCCGCGGCCCTCCTCGTACTGACGGCGGACCAGGTGGCCCGGGCCCTTCGGGGCGACGAGGGCGACGTCGACGCCGGCCGGGGGCTTGATGAAGCCGAAGCGGACGTTGAAGCCGTGGGCGAAGAACAGCGCGTCGCCGTCCTTCAGGTTGTCCTTGACGGACTCCTCGTAGACCTGGGCCTGGATCGGGTCCGGGATGAGGATCATGATGACGTCGGCCTCGGCGGCGGCCTCGGCGGGCGTGACCACGCGCAGGCCCTGCTCCTCGGCCTTCGCCTTGGACTTGGAGCCCTCGTGCAGACCGACGCGGACGTCGACACCCGAGTCACGGAGCGACAGCGCGTGGGCGTGGCCCTGGCTGCCGTAACCGATCACCGCGACCTTGCGGCCCTGGATGATGGACAGGTCGGCGTCGTCGTCGTAGAACAGCTCGGCCACTGGGTTTCTCCTTGGTGTGCTGATGTTGCGTCCCACCGTACGGCGGGGAGGGATGTGTAAGTCGGGGGGTCTCGCTACGCGGAACGGTCCAGGGCCCGGAGCGAGCGGTCCGTGATGGACCGGGCGCCACGCCCTATGGCGATCGTTCCGGACTGGACGAGCTCCTTGATGCCGAACTGCTCCAGCATCTTCAGCATCGCGTCGAGCTTGTCACTCGAACCCGTTGCCTCGATCGTGACCGCCTCGGGCGAGACGTCCACGGTCTTGGCGCGGAACAGCTGGACGATCTCGACGATCTGGGAGCGGGTCTCGTTGTCGGCGCGGACCTTCACCAGAACGAGTTCACGCTGGATGGCGGCGCTGGGCTCCAGCTCGACGATCTTCAGGACGTTGACCAGCTTGTTGAGCTGCTTGGTCACCTGTTCCAGCGGCAGGTCCTCGACATTCACCACGATGGTGATGCGGGAGATGTCGGGGTGCTCGGTGACACCGACGGCGAGCGAGTCGATGTTGAAGCCGCGGCGGGAGAACAGGGCGGCGATCCGGGCGAGGATGCCGGGCGTGTTCTCCACCAGGACGGAGAGCGTGTGCTTGGACATGTTCTTGACTCAGCTCTCTCTCAGTCGTCTTCGTTGTCGCCGAAGTCGGGGCGGACCCCGCGGGCGGCCATGACCTCGTCGTTGGAGGTGCCGGCGGCGACCATGGGCCACACCTGGGCGTCCTCGTGGACGATGAAGTCGATGACGACCGGGCGGTCGTTGATGGCGTTGGCCTCGGCGATGACCTTGTCCAGGTCCTCCGGGCGCTCGCAGCGCAGTGCGACGCAGCCCATGGCTTCGGACAGCTTCACGAAGTCCGGGATGCGGGTGCCCGCGCTGGGCTGCTTGCCGTCCGCCTCGGGGCCGGAGTGCAGCACGGTGTTGGAGTAGCGCTGGTTGTAGAAGAGGGTCTGCCACTGGCGGACCATCCCGAGCGCGCCGTTGTTGATGATCGCGACCTTGATCGGGATGTTGTTCAGCGCGCAGGTGACCAGCTCCTGGTTGGTCATCTGGAAGCAGCCGTCGCCGTCGATGGCCCAGACCGTGCGGTCCGGCATGCCCGCCTTGGCGCCCATGGCGGCCGGCACGGCGTAGCCCATCGTCCCGGCGCCGCCGGAGTTCAGCCAGGTGGCGGGCTGCTCGTAGTCGATGAAGTGGGCGGCCCACATCTGGTGCTGGCCGACACCGGCCGCGTAGATGGTGCCCTCGGGGGCGAGCTGCCCGATGCGCTGGATGACCTGCTGCGGCGACAGGCTGCCGTCCTCGGGCTGGTCGTAGCCGAGGGGGTAGGTGTCGCGCCAGCGGCTGAGGTCCTTCCACCAGGCGCTGTAGTCGCCGGTGTTGCCCTCGGTGTGCTCGGCCTGGACGGCCTGGACCAGGTCGGCGATGACCTCGCGGGCGTCACCGACGATCGGCACGTCGGCGGCGCGGTTCTTGCCGATCTCGGCCGGGTCGATGTCGGCGTGGACGATCTTGGCGAAGGGCGCGAAGCTGTCCAGCTTGCCGGTGACGCGGTCGTCGAACCGAGCGCCGAGGGCGACGATCAGGTCGGCCTTCTGCAGCGCCGTGACCGCGGTGACGGCGCCGTGCATGCCCGGCATGCCGACGTGCAGCGGGTGGCTGTCGGGGAACGCGCCCAGCGCCATCAGGGTGGTGGTGACCGGGGCCTGGGTCAGCTCGGCCAGGACCTTCAGCTCGGCGGTGGCGCCGGCCTTGAGGACGCCGCCGCCGACGTACAGGACGGGGCGCTTGGCCTGGGTGATCAGCTTGGCGGCCTCGCGGATCTGCTTGGCGTGCGGCTTGGTCACCGGGCGGTAGCCGGGCAGGTCGAGCTGCGGCGGCCAGCTGAAGGTGGTACGGGCCTGGAGGGCGTCCTTGGCGATGTCGACCAGGACCGGGCCGGGGCGGCCGGTGGAGGCGATGTGGAACGCCTCGGCGATCGTCTTGGGGATGTCCTCGGCCTTGGTGACCAGGAAGTTGTGCTTGGTGATCGGCATGGTGATGCCGCAGATGTCCGCCTCCTGGAAGGCGTCCGTGCCGATGGCCTTGGAGGCGACCTGACCGGTGATCGCGACCAGCGGGACGGAGTCCATGTGCGCGTCGGCGATCGGGGTGACCAGGTTGGTGGCACCGGGGCCGGAGGTGGCCATGCAGACGCCGACCTTGCCGGTCGCCTGGGCGTAGCCGGTCGCGGCGTGGCCGGCGCCCTGCTCGTGGCGGACGAGGATGTGACGGACCCGGGTGGAGTCCATCATCGGGTCGTACGCGGGGAGGATGGCGCCGCCGGGGATGCCGAACACCGTCTCGGCGCCCACTTCCTCGAGAGAACGGATGAGGGACTGCGCACCCGTGACGTGCTCAACGGTGGCGGGTGTCTGTCCGCCGGTACGGGCCCGCGGCTGCGGATGGTGGGCCCCGGTGGCCTGCTCGGTCATCGGCATTCTCTTCTCGAAGCTGAGGGTTTTCGCGAGGTTTAGCTGGTTTGGCAGGGAGCCAGTGCAACAAAAAACCCCTCGTGCCGTGAGGCAAGCGAGGGGAGCGCGCCGGTGTGGGTCTGCAGGGCCGTCATCAGGCCGTGCTCAGCCGACGCGCTTTCCAAGTACGAGAATTCGGGTGCGCATGGCATTGACCCTCCCTCCGGCGCACCGTCAGTGTCAAGTGGGTGGGACGCGAGTCTCATTATGTGAGCGAAGTGGGTAGGGCGAGCGCATTCCCGGAAGGGCGCTCGGCAGGGCGGCGGGAACGGCGTTGGGCACGGCGCTGGACAGCCCCCCGGGCAGGTGGTCCGGGCCGCCGCCCGGCCGGTCGCGGTGGGTACCGCCGGGGCCGGTGCCGGGCAGGTCGCGGTGGGCACCGCCCGGCGGGTCGCGGTGGGCGCCGCCGGGGCCGGTGCCGGGCGGGTCGGTGCGGGCGCCGCCCGGCCGGTCGCCGGGGCCCAGGCTGAGCCGGTCGCCGCCGGGCGGCCGGGCGGCGGGGCCGGAACGGTCGCCGGGGGTGCAGGGGGCACTGCCGGGCCCGGTGCCGAGGGGGCCGCCCGGCAGGGGCCCTGGGCCGGCGGGTCCGGTGCCGGGAAGGGCGCCGGGGTCCGGGGCTTCCGGTGTGGGGGTGGGGGTGGTGTTCGACGCGGTGCTGGGGACGCCGCTCGGGAGGGGGCCGGGCAGGGCGCTGGGGAGGGCGACGGGGAGGACGCTTGGGAGGGGGCTGGGACGAACGCCTCCGGTGAGGGCGGGCAGGGCGGCCCCGCTGGGCACGGGGAACTCGTCCCGGACGAGGGCACGGCGGAGCCGGTACTCGTCGAGGGGGCCTGAGAAGGCCATGCCCTGCCCATGGGTGCACCCCATCGCGCGTAGCGCCAGGACCTGCTCCGGTACGTCGACGCCGTCGGCCACGGACTGCATGCCGAGGTCGCAGGCGATGCGGAGCAGCCCGCTGGTGATCTTGTGCAGCCGAGCCGATTCGACGACGCCCTCGACCAGGCCTCTGTCCAGTTTCAGTATGTCGACCGGGAGCCGCCGGAGCGCGTTGATCGCCGCATATCCGCTGCCGAATCCGTCGAGCGCGATGCGTACGCCGAGTCTGCGCAGACCGGCCAGGCGCTTCTCCAGCTCGTCGAAGGAGATCCTCGGGTCGCTGTCGGACAGCTCGATGATCAGCGAGCCGGAGGGCAGTTCGTACTTGGTCAGCAGCGTTTCGATGGTGCCGAGCGGCATGGACCTGTCGACCAGCTTGCGTGCCGGGAAGCGGACGGAGACCGGTACGTGGTGGCCGAGCCGGCCGCGCTCGGCGGCCTGCTCGACCGCCTCTTCGAGGAGCCGGCTGCCGGCCTCGGCGGCGCGCTCGGCGTCCTCGGCGACTCTGAGGTACTCGGCCGGGGTGAACAGGATGCCCTGGGCGGACCGCCAGCGGGGCTGTGCGGCGACCGCGGCGATCCGCCCGGTGGCGAGGTCCACCACGGGCTGGTGCAGGAGCACGAACTCGCCGTCCTGGGCGGCGGTACGCGCCCGGGCGGCCAGCTCCGTGCGGCGTACGACGTCCGTCTGCATCTGGGGCGCGTACAGCTCGACGCGGTTCTTGCCGCCCGCCTTGGCCCGGTACATGGCGAGGTCGGCGTTGCGCAGGAGGTCTCCCGCGCTGATGCCGGCCTCGGCGAAGGCCACGCCGATGGACGCGGCGACCCGTACCTCCTGCCCTTCGATCCGGTACGGCTGCGAGAGCGTGAGCCGCAGCCGGTCGGCGATCTCCTGGACCTGCGGCTCGCGCCCGGACTGGTCGGGGTTGCCGTCACCGAGGATCAGGGCCGCGAACTCGTCGCCGCCGAGGCGGGCGGCGGTGTCCCCGGCTCGTACGGAGTCCTGGAGCCGGCGGGCGGCCTGGATGAGCAGCTCGTCGCCCGCCTGGTGCCCCAGCCGGTCGTTGACGCCCTTGAAGCCGTCCAGGTCGATGAAGAGCACGGCCGTGCCGGCGTCGCCCGCGCGGCGCCCGCCGAGTGCCTGCCGGACGCGCCGGGTGAACAGGGCGCGGTTGGGCAGGTCCGTGAGCGGGTCGTGTTCCGCGTTGTGCTGGAGCTGCGCCTGGAGGCGGACCCGTTCGGTGACGTCCCGGCTGTTGAAGATCAGGCCGCCCTGGTGGCGGTTGACGGTGGACTCGACGTTGAGCCACTCGCCGGTGCCGGACCTGAAGCGGCATTCGATGCGGGTCGTGGGCTCCTCCGAAGGAGGAGCGGCCAGGAATCGCCGTACCTCGTGGACGACGCCGCCCAGGTCCTCGGGGTGGATGAGGGAGGCGAGCTCGGAGCCGATGAGTTCGTCCGCGTCCCGTCCGTACACGCCGGACGCGGCCGGGCTGACGTATCGCAGCACGCCGTCGGGAGCGGCGATCATGATGACGTCGCTGGAGCCCTGCACCAGGGACCTGAAGTGGTTCTCCTTCTGGGCCAGTTCATGGGTGAGGGCGATGTTGTCGAGGAGCATGATCCCCTGGCGTACGACCAGGGCGAGCACGACTGTGCATCCGGTGAAGACGACGACGCGGTCCACCGTGCGGTCCTCGATGACGTTGTAGAGGATGCCGAGCGTGCAGACCGCGGCCGCCAGGTAAGGCGTGAGGGCGGCCAGCGACCCGGCGATGGGACGACTGGACTGGCGGGGCCCGCGCGGCGGGGCGGGGCTCTCGGGGACGCGGCTGGCGCCCCAGGGGGCGTACGCCAGGAGCAGCGAGCCGGCGAACCAGCCCGCGTCGAGGAGCTGGCCCGAGCGGTAGTGCTCGCGCAGCAGCGGAGAGGTGAACAGCGCGTCACACAGGACGGTGAGGGCGAGTGCGGCGATCGCCGTGTGGACGGCGGAGCGGTTGGCGTGGGTGCGCCGGAAGTGCAGCGCGAGCACCATGCTCACCAGCACGATGTCCAGGAGCGGGTAGGCGAGCGAGAGCGCGGCCCGCGCGACGCTCTCACCCTCGAAGCGGGCGGTGTGGGCGAGGGCGAGGCTCCAGGACAGCGTGAGCAGCGAACCGCCGATCAGCCAGGAGTCCAGGGCGAGGCAGATCCAGCCGGCCCTGGTGACCGGCCGCTTGGCGAGGACGAGCAGCCCGACGATGGCGGGCGGCGCGAAGAGCAGGAAGAACAGGTCGGCGAGGGACGGCTGTGGTACGGCCCGGTCGAGCACGACCTCGTACCACCCCCAGACGGTGTTGCCACCGGCCGCCATCGCCGAGGAGAAGGCGAACAGCAACCAGGCGGGCCGGAAACGGCTGCCACGCGTGCGTGCGTAGACGAAGCACGAGACGGCGGCGAGCAGGGCGGCGGCGCTGAGGCCGAAGTCCCCCATGATCAGGGACAGTTCCTCGGAACCCCAGCCGACGGCGGCCCCGGTGGCATAGCTTCCGCACAGTACGGCGAGGAGCAGCTGGCACAGCAGGCCGCCGGAGCGGCCCGCGTCGCCGCTTCCCGCACCGCTTCCCGCCGCCCCGCCGGTGGCGCCGCCCGTGACGGGCGGGCGCTCGATGAGCACTCCCGGGGCGCTCACGGTGTCACCCCGGTGCGCGGCTCGGGTCGGTGCGGCGACGGCGCCTGCTTCGGCTTCCGCTTCGGTGGCCGGGACGCGGTCGCGGGTCGCAGTCGGCTGCCCCGTCGCGTCGGCTCGCTTGCCCATCGACCGTGCATCACCCGTCGCCCCCCTCGGATTCTGATCGGCAATCACGTCGCTCCCCTGCGCCGGTTCGTGCTCGACGCGGCCCCCAGATCGGGACGATACACCAGGATCGTCACTCAGGGACAGGGGTCCTCTACGCTCCGTGACGATCATCAGTGTTATGGGTACGGAGGGCGCCCATTTCGCTTCAGAGCGTGGTCAGAGGGTGGTGAGGACGATATTCCGCATCGGCGCGCGCTCGGCGAACCGGGTGAGTTGCCCGGCGACGAGGCGCTTGGCGCGGGGCATGAACGCGGATGTTGAGCCGCCGACGTGGGGGCTGATCAGTACGCCCGGAACGTGCCACAGAGGGTGCCCCTGGGGCAGCGGTTCCGGGTCGGTGACGTCGAGCGCGGCGGTGATCCGGCCGCTCCGGGTCTCGGCGAGGAGCGCCTCGGTGTCGACGACGGGACCGCGTGCGACGTTCACCAGCAGGGCCCCGTCCTTCATCAGTGCCAGGAAGCCGGCGTCGGCGAGGTGGTGGGTGTCGGGTGTCAGCGGCGTGGACAGGATGACGACGTCCGCCTCGGGAAGGAGTGCAGGCAGATCGGTGAACGCCTGCACGGGACCGCGCTCGGTGGTGCGCGCGGAGCGCGCGACGCGCGCCACCCGCGCGCACTCAAAGGGCGCGAGCCGGTCCTCGATCGCGGCGCCGATCGATCCGTACCCCACGATCAGCACGGATTTGTCGGCGAGCGCCGGGTAGAAGCCCGCCCGCCATTCCTCCTGGTCCTGACCCCGCACGAAGCCGGGGATGCCGCGCAGCGAGGCGAGGATCAGCGCGATCGTCAGCTCGGCGGTACTGGCCTCGTGGACGCCCTTGGCGTTGCACAGCGCCACACCGGGCGGCAGGAGGTCGAGCCCGGGCGTCACGTGGTCGATTCCCGCCGAGAGGGTCTGGACGACGCGTACGGAGGTCATCGCGGCCATCGGGCGCACCGCGATCTCGCTGCCCTTCATGTAGGGCACGACGTAGAACACGCAGTCCGCCGGGTCGGCCGGGAAGTCCGGGCCGCCGTCCCAGAAGCGGTAGGTCAGGCCGGACTCGGCGGGGGCGGGGAGCCCCTCTATCTCGTCGGCCGCAATGGGGAGCCACACGTCAGCAGTCATGGTCAGGAGGTTAGTTTGGGGAGCGGCACGAGGAGGGGTACGGGGAGTTGGAGCGCAGGACAATCGGGGCGACGGCGCTCGAAGTCGGTGCTATCGGCCTCGGCTGCATGCCGATGAGCTGGGCCTACAGCGCCTCGCAACAGCGCGGTGACCGCTCCTTGCGCACCGTGCACGCCGCGCTCGACGCCGGGGTGACGCTGCTCGACACGGCCGACATGTACGGACCGTTCACCAATGAGCTGCTGCTGGGCCGGGTACTCAAGGAGCGGCGGGCGGAGGCCTTCGTGTCGACGAAGTGCGGGCTGCTCGTCGGTGAGCAGCACATCGTGGCCAATGGGCGGCCGGGGTACGTACGGCGGGCCTGTGACGCCTCGCTGCGGCGGCTCCAGACCGACGTCATCGACCTGTACCAGCTGCACCGCGCCGATCCGGAGGTCCCGGTCGAGGAGACCTGGGGCGCGATGGCGGAGCTGGTGACGGCCGGGAAGGTGCGGGCGCTCGGCCTGTGCGCGATGGCGGTCCGCTCTTCGCGCCGGGGCCCGGCGGGTGCGGCTGGGGCCGATCTGTACGAGGGAACGATTCGGCAGCTGGAGCGGGTGCAGCAGGTGTTCCCGGTGAGCGCGGTGCAGGCCGAGCTGTCGGTGTGGTCGCCGGAGGCGCTGCGGCGGCTGCTGCCGTGGTGCGAGTCACGGGGCGTGGGCTTCCTGGCGGCGATGCCGCTCGGCAACGGCTTCCTGACCGGGACGCTGACGCCCGGCGGCGGATTCGAGCCCGAGGACCTGCGGGCCCGGCACCCCCGGTTCACGGCCGAGATGATGGCCGCGAACCAGCCGATCGTGGTGGGGCTGCGGCGGGTGGCCGAGCGGCACGGCGGCGAGGCGGCCGGGGTCACCCCGGCACAGGTGGCGCTGGCGTGGGTACGGGAACGGGGCCGGCACGTCGTACCGGTGCCGGGGACGAAGCACGAGCGGTGGGCGGTGGAGAACGCGCGGGCGGCCGGGCTGTCGCTGACGGTGGAGGACCTGGCGGAGATCGCGGCACTGCCTCCGGCCCAGGGGTCGTGGGACTGATTCCCCGGCGCGAGCGGTGTATCAAGGGTGCGTACGCGGCTCACACCGCCGTCGAAGGGATCACAACTGTGCAACGTCCTGCTGTGACGGCCGTGTTGGCCGCCGCCGTCCTGTGTCTCGTGACCGGGTGCTCGTCGGACGGGGGCGCGCGCCCCGCGGACGACAGGAGCGCCGGGTCCCCGTCGGCCGCCTCCGCCCCACCGTCGGGGTCACCCTCCCGGCCGTCCCCGTCCGCGCCGCCGGCGAAGGGCACGGCGAGGGTCGTGTCCACGCTCACCGAAGGGCTGAAGTCGCCCTGGGGCCTGGCCGCCCTGCCGGACGGCGACCTGCTGGTCTCCTCGCGCGACGAGGGCACGATCACCCGGATCGACGGCGAGAGCGGCGCGAAGACCGTGATCGGCACGGTGCCGGGCGTCGCTCCGGCGGGCGAGGGCGGTCTCCTGGGGCTGGCGGTCTCACCGACGTACGCCTCCGACCGCCTGGTGTACGCCTACTTCACCACCGAGTCGGACAACCGCATCGCCCGCATGCTGTACGACGAGAAGAAGCCGGCCGGCCAGCAGCTCGGCGCACCCGACACGGTGCTGCGGGGCATCCCCAAGGGCACGATCCACAACGGCGGGCGGATCGCCTTCGGCCCGGACAAGATGCTGTACGCGGGCACGGGCGAGACCGGTGAGACCGGCCTGGCGCAGGACAAGGCCTCGCTGGGCGGGAAGGTCCTCCGGATGACCCCGGACGGACAGCCGGTGCACGGCAACCCGTCCGCGGACTCGGTGGTCTACTCGCACGGGCACCGCAATGTGCAAGGGCTGGCCTGGGACGCGGAGAAGCGGCTGTGGGCGGCCGAGTTCGGGCAGAACACCTGGGACGAGCTGAATCTCGTCGAGCCCGGCAAGAACTACGGCTGGCCGGAGGTGGAGGGCAAGGGCGGCAAGCCGGGCTTCGTCGACCCGGTCGCCCAGTGGAAGACCGCCGACGCCTCCCCGAGCGGTATCGCCGTCGCGGAGGGCTCCGTCTGGATGGCGGGGCTGCGGGGCGAGCGGCTGTGGCGCATCCCGCTGGCCGGCGCGGAACCTTCGGCGGACCCTCAGCCGTTCCTGGAAGAGCGGTACGGCCGGCTGCGCACGGTCCTGGCGGCGGGCGGCGACAAGCTCTGGCTGGTGACCAGCGAGACGGACGGCCGGGGCACACCGGAAGCGGGCGACGACAGGATCCTCCGGCTGGAGGTGGAGTGAGAGGCGGCAGCCAGTGTTCAACCTGATGGAGGAACTCTTCGCGCCGGGCCGCAAGCACACGGACGACGAGCGTCGGCGCCTCGAACTCACCCGGGAGGACCTGGGCGACAACGACCCGGCACGCGGCCCGATAGACCTCGCCTCCGGCACGGTCACCGTCCGCGCGCCCCACGCGTCGGACACCTGAGCCCGGGCGGGGGCGGGCCGCCCCCGGCCGGGGGTCCGGCAGGGCCGCGCGAGGGCGGGCCGGCCCCGCCAGGCCGTCCGGCAGGACCGCGCCACGCCCCGGTCGGGCCCTCGCGGTCAGGCGGTCAGGCGGTCAGGCGGGGACTTCGGGGAGGAGGCGGAGGCGGTGCGCCAGGGCGGCGGCTTCGCCTCGGCCGGAGACGCCGAGTTTGGCGAGGATGTTGGAGACGTGGACACTCGCCGTCTTCGGTGAGATGAACAGCTCCTCGGCTATCCGGCGGTTGGTGCGGCCCATCGCGACCAGGCGGAGCACGTCCTGTTCGCGGGGCGTGAGGCCGAAACCCTCGTGGTCCGGCTCCGGGGCCGGGGCGGCGGGCGGTGCCATGAGGGCGAGGCGGGCACGGGCGGCGAGCAGTTCCAGGTCCTCGCGCAGGGGGCGGGCCCCCAGGTGGACGGCGACGACATGAGCCTCGCGGACCAGTTCGGTGGCGCGGTCCCGGTTGCCGCCCCGGACGAGCAGCGCGTCCGCCCAGCGGTGCCGGGCGCGGGCCAGCTCGTAGGGGCGCTCCAGCGGACCGAGGGCGACCGCGACCTCCGCCCAGCGGTCGGCGTCGTCGCGGCCCTCCGCGCGGGCCAGCTCGGCCGCGACGAACAGCGCGTGCGCCTGCCACACCGGGACGGGGGCGGCGAGCCGCTTCGCGTACGAGCGGATCAGCGCCAGGGCTTCCGTACGGCCCTCCTCGGCCGCCGGCAGCCCGCGCGCCTCCGCCTCCGCCGTGGCGGCGACGAGCAGCAGCGGCCACGCGTACCGCTGGCTGCCGGTCGGGAAGCCGTCCCGGGCCGCTTCGGCCAGTCCGGTCCGTACGTCGGCGATGCGGCCCTGCGCGGCGGCGACGCCCAACTGGACCTGGGCCAGCGGCAGCAGGTACTGCAACATCGGGTCGTGCTTGCCGTAGGTGTCCCTGGCGAGCGCCAAGTGCTCGGCGGTGACGGACAGTTCGCCGCGGAGCCAGGCGAGTTGGGCACGCCTGAGGTGCGCTCCGGCGCGGGGTTTCGTGCTGTAGGCGATGCGCTGGAGCCGGCGCGCTCCCTCGCTCGCCTCGTCCCAGTGGCCCAGCGATATCTGTGACTCGACGAGGTTGTTCAGCACCCAGCCCTCGTTGTCGCGCAGGCCGGACTCGCGGGAGTACGCGAGCCCCTCCAGGGCGATGCGGACCGCGTCGCGGGAGCGCCCGACGGCTTCCAGGCAGGAGGGGATGTTGACGTAGGCGCGTCCGGCCTCGTTCCGCACGCACAGCTCGCGGGCGCGGTCGAGGACCGCGTACATCTCCGCGAGTCCGGCCTCGATGTCGCCCGCGTCGACCATCAGTCCGCCGAGGGTGAGGCGGGCGTTGAGCTCGACCGGCTCGGCCTTGACCAGGCGGGCGTATTCGACGGCCCGTTCTGCCGCGGCGAGGCTCTCCAGGCCCGGCGCGTGCAGCATGCCCCAGCCGGCGGCCACGGCGAGGACCTTCGCGTGGACGGCGGACGGCGGCAGACCGCGCACCAGCTCCTGGGCGGTGGCCAGTTCGGCCCAGCCGTCGCCCCGGCCGAGGTTCGACATGAGCCGGGACCGCTCGGTCCAGAACCAGGCGGCGCGCTGGGGGTCCTTGCCGCCGGAGGCCATGGCGGGATCGCTCTCCTCGTCGAGGATCCGCAGCGCACGCTTGACGATCTTCAGGGCACGCTCGCGTTCGCCGCACAGCCGCGCGGCGACGGCCGCCTCGGCCAGGAGGTCGAGGTAGCGCAGCGGGGTCGTGTCGGGGCAGCCGCACGGCGGGTACGCCTCGGCGTAGTCGATGGGCCTGAGGGACGCGCGTACGTCCTCGGGCACGTCGTCCCACAGCTCCATGGCCCGCTCCAGCAGGCGCATTTGCTCGGCGTGGGCGTGGCGCTTGCGGGCCTCGACGGCGGCGCGGAGGACGACGGGCAGCGCCTTGGCGGCGTCGTGCGCGTGGTACCAGTAACTGGCGAGGCGGGTGGTGCGCTCGTCGGCCCGTACGAGGCCGGGATCGGCCTCCAGCGCTTCGGCGTACCGCCGGTTGAGGCGGGAGCGCTCGCCGGGCAGCAGGTCGTCGCTGACGGCCTCGCGCACCAGGGAGTGGCGGAAGCGGTAGCCCTCTCCGTCGGGCACGGCGAGCAGGATGTTGGCGTTGACGGCGGCTCGCAGCGCCTCGATGAGGTCGTCCTCGGGCAGCCGGGCGACGGCGGCCAGCAGGCCGTACTCCACGGTGGAGCCGCCTTCGGCGACGATCCTGGCGACCTTCTGGGCGTCCTCGGAGAGCCGTTCCACGCGCACCAGCAGCAGGTCGCGGAGGGATTCGCTCAGGCCGCCGGGCTCGCATCCGCTCTCCTGGCAGACGACGAGCTCCTCGACGAAGAAGGCATTGCCGTCGGAGCGGCGGAAGATGTCGTCGACGAGGGCGGCCGCCGGCTCGGCGGCCAGGATGCCGGTCAGCTGCCGGTGGACTTCCGTGCGGGTGAACCGGGGCAGTTCGATACGGCGCACGGTGCGGAGGCGGTCCAGCTCGGCGAGCAGGGGCCTGAGCGGGTGGCGGCGGTGGATGTCGTCGGCGCGGTAGGTGGCGACGACGACGAGCCGGCCGCGGTGCAGGGTGCGGAAGAGGTAGGCGAGGAGGTGGCGGGTGGAGGCGTCGGCCCAGTGCAGGTCCTCCAGGGCGAGGACGACCGTGCGGTCGGTGGCGATGCGCTCCAGGAGGCGGACGGTGAGCTCGAAGAGCCGGGCGGTGCTGTCCTCGTTGTACGGCTCGGGCCCGGCCGCGTCGCCCAGCTCGGGCAGGAGCCGGGCGAGCTCCCCCTCCTGCCCCTGTGCCGCGGCGGCGAGCTCGTCGGGGAGCGTACGGCGCAGGGCGCGCAGCGCGGTGGAGAACGGCGCGAACGGCAGGCCGTCCGCGCCGATTTCGACGCAGCCGCCGACGGCGACGACGGCGCCCTGGGCACATGCCTCGCCGAGGAACTCCTCCAGCAGGCGGGTCTTGCCCACGCCCGCCTCACCGCCGACGAGCAACGCCTGAGGCTCTCCCGCGGTGGCGCGGGAGAGCGCTTCGGTGAGTGCGGTCAATTCACCTGCTCTGCCGACGAATACCGGACTGACGGACCTGTTCTCCACGTCGCCGAGCATCGCACAGCCCGCTGACAACGTGGCACTGGTTATCGGTGCGACGGCCATGGCCCGGGCGTCACCCTTCCGTCAGGCGGCCGTCACGAAGCGGTCGTGGTCGGTATTCACCTGCCCTCCGGGGGCGTGATCGCCGGACCGGCGGGCGAGGGCGCGGTGGGCCCTGCGGGCGGCCCGGGCGAGGTTGACCAGCCGCTGGGCGTCGGCCTCGCGGAGGAGCTCGGCGTGACGGGCGGCCTGCTGGAGTTCGTACGTGAACATCGTGTTCTCCCTGGTGGTGTCGGGGCGTTGGTGATGCCTCAACTCTCGTTCCCCAGGGGGTCCGGCCACATCGGGAGACTGCCGCATCTTGCGCGGCGCGGGGTCCTTAGGCGTACGTAAGGGGGCCTCAGGAGCGGGTGCTGGGCAGGGGCAGGAACAGGTCGGCGTACATGCCCGCGGACAGCAGCAGCCCGAGTCCGCCGAGCACGGCGCCGGCCAGGGCCACCGCCCGGATCCACAGGGGGCGCTGCGAGCGGATGAGCACGACAAGGCCGGTGATCAGCGCGACGACGGCGAACAGGCCGTTGACGAGGGCGGTGGTGTGCCAGGCGTCTCCGTAGATCTCGGAGATCTGCTGGGCGGGTGACCCGGACTGGGAGGTGGCGATCTGTCCGATGAGCGTCTCGCGCTCGGCGGCGACGCGGCCCATCCAGGTGCCGGTGAGGGAGGCGATGCCGAGTGCCGTGGCGACGACGGCCGCCGCGGCGGCGGCGAGACCGGTGGCCCCGCCCGGCCCGGTGGACCGCTCGGCGCCGTCCCGTGCCTCGGGCTGTTCCCGCGGTTCCTGCTGCTCCTGCTGCTCCTGCTCGAACTCGGCGGCGTGCTCGTCGTCGTGCTCGGGCTGGTGGTCCTGCGGGCCGGCGGCCGTCTCGGGCGCGGTTCGGGGCGTGGTCCCGGGCTCCGTGGAGGGCCCGGTCCCGGGTGCCGTCGCCGTGGTGTCGGCGCCGTTGTCGGTCTTGGTCGTCGTGGGGTTCATGCGCGGCACGCCAGGTGCCGTTTCTGAGAGGGCCCTTAACGCGCCTCTTGGCGTGCCGCGCGCCACTCCGGTGCCAGGACGGACCAGACCTCCATGTCGTGCCGTACGCCCCGGTAGGGGTAGCTCTCGCGCAGCACGCCCTCCTTGGTCATACCGAGCCGCTTGGCGACATTGATGCTGGCGGTGTTCGCCGAGGAGACCAGCCACTCGACGCGGTGCATACCGCGCTCGTTGACCGCCCAGTCGATCAGGACGCGGACCGCGCGGGTGACCAGGCCGCGGCCGGACGCCGACGGCTCCAGCCAGCAGCCCGCCTCGCAGGTGCCGGCGGCGGTGTCCATGACCCTCAGCAGGACCCCGCCGACCAGGGTGCCCTCCAGCCAGATGCCGAGGATGCGGCCCGTGTCGGCGGCCGCCTTGTCGGCGTACGACTGGAGGTAGGCCCGTGTCGACGGCAGGTCGGTGCAGACGGTCGGGAGGGCGACGTACTGCCCGATGTAGTCCCTGCCCCGGTCCATGTGGGCCAGGAACTCCTCGGCCTGCCACGGCTCCAGCGGGCGCAGTTCGGCTCCGTCGTCGCCCAGGGATGTCGCGAACACCGTCGTGGCCCTCCGTGGCTCAAGGCACGAGCTGTCCGTCGTCGCTCGCGCGCTGCCACGGGATCTTCGCATGATCGGATTCGCGGCACTCGGGATTTTCGATGCTGATGCGCGGCAGGACGCGGTCCAGCCAGCCGGGCAGCCACCAGTTGGCGCCACCGAGCATGTGCATCAGGGCGGGGACCAGGAGCGTACGGAGGACGAACGCGTCGAGGGCCACGGCGGCCGCCAGGCCGATGCCGAACATCGCGATGACCCGGTCCCCGGAGAGGACGAACGCGAGGAAGACGGCGATCATGATGACGGCGGCGGAGTTGATGACCCGGCTGGTCTCGGCGAGGCCGACGCGTACGGCCCGCCGGTTGTCACCGGTCTCCAGCCACTCCTCGTACATCCGGCTGACCAGGAAGACCTGGTAGTCCATGGAGAGCCCGAAGAGCACGGACACCATGATCACCGGCAGGAAGGGTTCGATGGGGCCCGCCCGGCCGAGGCCGAGCAGTTCGCTGCCCATCCCCCACTGGAAGATCGCGACGACGACCCCGAAGGCGGAGGCGACGGCGGCGACGTTCATCAGGGCCGCCTTCAGCGGGATCCCGATCGAACGGAAGGCGACCAGCAGCAGCAGACAGCCCAGGGCGATGACGACGCCCACGAAGAGCGGCAGCTTGCCGATGATGACCTGGGCGAAGTCGTCGTACCCGGCGGTGACGCCGCCGACGTACACGTCGAGGGAGGTGCCGTGCTCGGCGGTCGGCAGGACGTCGTCGCGCAGCCGGTCGACGAGGTCGCTGGTCCGCTGGGACTGCGGGGCGGAGTCCGGTACGACGGTGAGGACGGCCGTGTTGCCGCTGCCGCTGTAGGTGACCGGGCCGACCGTTTCGACGCCGCCCGTGGCGCGCAGGGCGTCGGGGAGCGTGGCGAGGGCGAGCCGGTCGTCGGCGCCGTCGAGCTCGGCGACGAGGGTGAGGGGGCCGTTGACGCCGGGGCCGAAGCCGTCGGCGAGCAGGTCGTAGGCCTTGCGGGTCGTGGAGGAGGCCGGGTTGTTGCCCTGGTCGGAGGTGCCGAGGTGGAGGCCGAACGTGGGCAGCGCGAGGACCAGCATGACGACGGCGGCGACGGCGCCCAGCAGCTTGGGGTGGCGTTCGACGAACGCGGACCAGCGGGCGGCGAACCCGGTCGGCAGCTCGGGCTCCGGGCCGTGCTCGGCGAGCCGGGCGCGCTCGCGGCGCGACAGGGCGCGCATGCCGATGAACGACAGCAGCGCGGGCAGCAGCGTCACGGAGGCGGCGACGGTGAGGACGACGGTGAGGGAGGCCGCGATGGCGACGCCGTTGAGGAAGCCGAGCCGCAGTATCAGCATGCCCAGCAGCGCGATGCAGACCGTGGCGCCGGCGAAGACCACGGCACGGCCGGTGGTGGCGACGGCGTTCCGGGCGGCTTCGGCGACCGGCAGGCCGCGTTTGAGGCCCTTGCGGTGCCGGGTGACGATGAACAGCGCGTAGTCGATGCCGACGCCGAGGCCGATGAGCATGCCGAGCATGGGTGCGAAGTCGGCGACGGTCATGACGTGGCCCAGCAGCCCGATGCCCGCGTAGGCGGTGCCGACGCTGACCAGCGCGGTGGCGATCGGCAGGAGGCTGGCGGCGAGGGAGCCGAAGGCGAGGAAGAGGACCACGGCGGCGACGGCCACGCCGACGATCTCGGCGGTGTGGGAGGTCGGCGCCTCGGTGACCGCGACGGCGCTGCCGCCGAGCTCCACCTGGACCCCGTCGCCCGCCGCCGCGCGGGCGGTGTCGACGACGGCCTGGATCCGGTCGGGCGGGAGCTCGTCGGCGTGCCGGTCGAAGGCGACCGTGGCGTAGGCGGTGCGTCCGTCCTCGCTGATTCGGCCCGGCTCGTAGGCCGGCTCGGAGGGGCCGGTGCCATGGGCCCGGCCCGGGGCCGTGTCAAGGGCGGGGCTCTTGGCGCCGCCCTGGGCCGGGATCTGGGCGGGGGTCGAGGCGTGGTCGTACGGGCCGGTGACGGAGGCGACGCCCGGCAGCTCGGCCACGTCGTCGAGCATCGCCGTCATGCGCTCCTCGACGGCGACCGCGCGGACGCTGCGCTCGGTGGTGTGCCAGACGATGGTGTCGCCGTCGCCGGTCTGGCCCCGGAAGGCCTCGTCGAGGAGGGCTGCGGCGCGCCCGGACTCGGTGCCGGGCACCTCGTAGTCGTTGGAGTACGCGGAACCGGCGATACCGGAGGCCGCCGTGACACCGACCAGGGCGAGAAGCCAGAGCAGGACGGCGGCGAGGCGGTGCGTGATGCACCATCGGGCGATGGCTGCCAACGGGTGTACTCCCTGGGTGGTTCGTGGTCTCTATCGGGGGTTGCCCGTAAAGAACGCATGACCTACGTCCCGCCACTCTGGCAGCCCAAAGAGATCAATTGTCCGTTTCGTGGCGATACTCACAGCCCCCTCGCCACGGTGCGCAGAAGCCCGGGCCAAGGCTCCTGGGCTTCCGCGCCCCACCTGTCCACTCAGCCCGAGACGCTCGCGCGCCCGTTCTCGATGTGGCCCATCAGCCGGCGCCGGAAGCCGTCAGGGCCGGTGACCTCGACGTCGTACCAGCCGTGCGCGTCGGCGGCGGAGTGCACGACCGTACGGCTTCGGCCCGCCTTGACGGTGACCTGCCGCGTCCAGTCACCGAGGTCGGCCTCGTCGACGTAGCCGAGGGCGCGGACGGTGAAGGTGACCGGCCGGTTCCCGGTGGCGGCCAGGGTGAGGGGCAGGTCGCGCTCGTGCGGGTCGATGCGCGAGGTGACCTCGGCGCCGCCCGCCGCCGTGCCGGCGAACTCGCGGCGGAAGCCGTTCGGGCCGGTGATCGTGAAGCGGTACGCGTCACGGGTAAGGGGCACCCTCCATTGCGCCGTGCCCCTTACATCCTGGTGCTGCGGGGCGGTGAACTCCCCCGCGTACGGATACAGCGCGAAGTGGGCGCTCGCCTTTCCGGTGTTGCTGAGCGTGACGGTCAGGCCGCCGTCCTTGAGACGCCCATACGCGTCCGGCTGGTACGGCAGGGGCCGCGCCGGCCGCGTACCGGGTTCCTGGACGGGCATGTGCTGCACCAGCGGCGGCTGCGGGCGCCACCGGCCGGTGAACGGCGGGATGGCGCCGGGCCGCTCCACCTCCGGCTGCGGGCGGCCGCGCCGGAAGTCGAACGCGGACGTCAGATCGCCGGTGGCCTTCCGTCGCCACGACGTGATGTTGGGCTCCCCGACGCCGGTCCAGGCCTCCAGGAAACGGATCACCGAGGTGTGGTCGAAGACCTCGGAGCAGACGTAGCCGCCGACCGTCCACGGCGAGACGACGAGCAGCGGCACGCGGATGCCGAGCCCGGTGGGCAGCCCCTTCCACCGCTCGTCGGTGTTGTCGGCGGGCGGCACGGGCGGCGGGACGTGGTCGAAGAAGCCGTCGTTCTCGTCGTAGTTGATCAGTACGACGGTGTGCCGCCAGACGTCCGGGTGGGAGCCGAGGGCGTCCAGCACCTTGTAGACCAGGGTGGCGGAGGCGATCGGTGAGGACGAGCCGGGGTGCTCGGAGTCGATCGCGGAGGGCACGAGATAGGAGACCTCGGGCAGCGCGCCGGCGGCGACATCGGCCCGGAACGCGTCGGCAAGGGTGCCGGTCTCCACGCGGCGCAGCCCGCGCTCGAACAGCGAGCGCTCCTGGTCGGTGAGCGTGGCCACGCCCTCCTCCAGGGCGGCGAGGAGTGCGGCCCGCTCGGCGGCGTCCCCGGTGTCGCGCACGGCCGCGTAGAAGGACTCCATGTACGTGTGGTCGCCGGTCTTGGCCAGGGCCTTGCGGGCGATCTGCTTGAAGGTGGTGAAGAACTCGATGTTGTTGTCGGTGAAGTTCTCCCACTCCGTGTACGTCTTCCACGTCCGGCCCGCCTTCTCCAGGCGCTCGGCGTAGGTGGGCCACGGGTAGCCGGGGTGGGTGCCCTCCGCGTACGCGGCGTTGGTGACGGCGCGGCTGCCGTCGGCCTCGTACCCCGTCCACCCGCTCCACAGGTGGTTCCGGTTCGGGCTGGTGGAGGTGTGGATCGACGAGTGGTACGCGTCGCAGATCGTGAACGTGTCCGCGAGCTCGTAGTGCAGCGGGATGTCGCGGCGGTCGTAGTACGCCATCGTCGCGGCCGTCTTCGCGGAGACCCAGCCGTCCATCCAGCCGTCGCGCCAGGCCTTGGCTCCGCCGCCCCAGGAGTGGTCGAGGTCTCCGATGTACTGGAGGTCCTTCTTCTGCGTCTCGGCGGCGTCGCGGACGGGGAAGGGCAGGACGGTGCGGCCGAGGGGGCCGGGCTGCTCGAAGACCGGCTTGCCCGAGGGCAGTTCGACGGCGTTGCGGTCACCGAATCCGCGGACGCCGCGCAGGGTGCCGAAGTAATGGTCGAAGGAACGATTCTCCTGCATCAGGATCACCACGTGCCTGACCGCCCGCAGTCCGCCGGAGGGCGGCGCGGCGGCCATCGCCGCCCGCAACGAGGGCGGCAGCAGCGACCCGGCCGCGGCGGCGCCGAGGACGCCTCCACCCAGTGCGAGCATCCTTCGGCGCGACATGTCCGGCTGCCGCGAAATGTCCGGTGACAAGCTCGACCTCCAGTCGACGGCTCAATGGTTCGCCTGTGATCCATTGAGTAGTACGGACGGGACGGTAGTGAGAGCGGGTGTCGACGGAAAGACCTCGCGACGACGGCGTGGTGAATGTCCAAGGGGCGAGGCGAAGAGTCCAAGCGGTTCGCCCGCCTTCGCCCCGCAGTGCCCGGCAACACGGTCTGATCGCCATGGCCACAACACGCCAGATGTGCATGAGCGGCGAACTCGGGGGCAGAAGCACCAACGCTCCCCCCACGGGACGGTACCCGGTCCCCGCCACTCCCCTCCCCCCGGTGGCGGGGACCCCCGGACCATGACGCGGCCCCCGCACCCGAGAACCTCAGGTACGGGGGCCGAGCCGTGCGGACCGTGGGCCGGTGTCAGCCTTCGACGCCGAGCTTCTCCAGGATCAGCTCACGCACGCGGGCCGCGTCCGCCTGGCCCCGGGTGGCCTTCATGACCGCGCCGACCAGGGCACCGGCCGCGGCCACCTTGCCGCCGCGGATCTTGTCCGCGATGGCGGCGTTGGCGGCGATCGCCTCGTCCACGGCCGCGCCCAGCGCGCCCTCGTCCGAGACGACCTTCAGGCCCCGCTTCTCGACGACGGTGTCCGGGTCGCCCTCGCCGGCGAGGACGCCCTCGATCACCTGGCGGGCCAGCTTGTCGTTGAGGTCACCGGACGCGACGAGCTCGGTCACCCGGGCGACCTGCGCCGGGGTGATGGGCAGCGCGTCGAGCGACGTGCCCGACTCGTTGGCGTTCCGGGCCAGTTCGCCCATCCACCACTTACGGGCCTGGTCGGCCGGGGCGCCCGCCTCGGTGGTGGCGACGATCAGGTCGACCGCACCCGCGTTGAGGATGGACTGCATGTCGTGCTCGGAGACGCCCCACTCCTCGCGCAGCCGGTTGCGGCGCACGCGCGGGAGCTCGGGCAGCTCCTGGCGGAGCTGCTCCACCCACTCACGGGACGGGGCGACGGGGACGAGGTCGGGCTCCGGGAAGTACCGGTAGTCCTCGGCCTCCTCCTTCACCCGGCCGGACGTCGTGGAGCCGTCGTCCTCGTGGAAGTGGCGGGTCTCCTGGATGACCGTGCCGCCCGCGTTCAGCACGCCCGCGTGGCGGCTGATCTCGAACCGTACGGCCCGCTCCACCGACCGGAGCGAGTTGACGTTCTTCGTCTCCGAGCGCGTACCGAACTTCTCGGTGCCGTGCGGGCGCAGAGACAGGTTCACGTCGCAGCGCATCTGGCCCATCTCCATGCGGGCCTCCGAGACACCGAGCGCCTTGATGAGCTCACGCAGCTCGGCGACGTACGCCTTGGCGACCTCGGGGGCACGCTCGCCGGCGCCGGTGATCGGTTTGGTGACGATCTCGATCAGCGGGATGCCGGCGCGGTTGTAGTCCAGCAGCGAGTGCGAGGCGCCGTGGATACGGCCGGTCGCACCGCCCACGTGGGTGGACTTGCCGGTGTCCTCCTCCATGTGGGCGCGCTCGATCTCCACGCGGAAGACCTCGCCGTCCTCCAGCTGGACGTCCAGATAGCCGTTGAAGGCGATCGGCTCGTCGTACTGCGAGGTCTGGAAGTTCTTCGGCATGTCCGGATAGAAGTAGTTCTTCCGGGCGAAGCGGCACCACTCGGCGATCTCACAGTTCAGCGCGAGACCGATCTTGATGGCGGACTCGACGCCGACCGCGTTCACGACCGGGAGCGAGCCGGGCATGCCGAGGCAGGTGGGGCAGGTCTGCGAGTTGGGCTCGGCGCCCAGCTCGGTGGAACAGCCGCAGAACATCTTGGTCTTGGTGCCGAGTTCGACGTGCACCTCGAGCCCCATGACGGGGTCGTAGGCGGCGAGGGCGTCCTCGTACGACACCAGCTCAGTGATGACGGTCACGGTGAAACTTTCCCTCTCAGCCGAACAGGACGTCGTCGTCACCGACGCGCTTCAGCTCGCGCACCAGGATGGCGAGACCGGTCGCGATCGCGGCGGCGGACACGACGGCGTCCAGCAGCAGAAGCGTGTCGCTCTCGCCACGCGCCTTCCGGACCTGCTTGATCACGCTGAGCGCGCCGAAGGCGGTGGTGCCGATGGACAGATACGTTCCGGCCCGGGACTTCCTGAAGCCCTTGGCCTTGGTCAGTGCACTCACAGCGACGGAGCCTCCTCAAGCAGCGGGTGGCCCCAGCGTGCCACGAAGGCGGCCTCGACGGCCGCGCCGACCTTGTAGAGACGGTCGTCCTTCATGGCGGGGGCGATGATCTGCAGACCGACCGGCAGGCCGTCCTCCGGCGCCAGGCCGCACGGCAGCGACATGGCGGCGTTGCCGGCCAGGTTGGTCGGGATGGTGCACAGGTCGGCGAGGTACATCGCCATCGGGTCGTCGGCACGCTCGCCGATCGGGAAGGCGGTGGTCGGGGTCGTCGGGGAGACGATCACGTCGACCTGCTCGAAAGCCTTCTCGAAGTCCTGGGTGATGAGCGTCCGGACCTTCTGCGCACTGCCGTAGTACGCGTCGTAGTAGCCGGAGCTGAGCGCGTACGTACCGAGCATGATGCGGCGCTTGACCTCGTCGCCGAAGCCGGCCTCACGCGTCAGCGCGGTGACGTCCTCGGCGGACTTCGTGCCGTCGTCGCCGACGCGCAGGCCGTAGCGCAGGCCGTCGAACCGGGCGAGGTTCGAGGAGCACTCGGACGGGGCGATCAGGTAGTACGCCGACAGCGCCAGGTCGAAGGACGGGCAGTCCAGCTCGACGATCTCGGCGCCCAGCTCCTTCAGCAGCTCGACGGACTCGTTGAACCGCTGGACCACGCCGGCCTGGTAGCCCTCGCCGCGGAACTGCTTGACGACGCCGACCCGCATCCCCTGCACGGAGCCGTTCCGCGCGGCCTCGACGACCGGCGGGACGGGCGCGTCGATGGACGTCGAGTCCATCGGGTCGTGGCCCGCGACGACCTCGTGGAGCAGTGCCGCGTCCAGGACCGTACGGGCACAGGGCCCGCCCTGGTCGAGGCTGCTGGAGAACGCCACCATGCCGTAGCGGGAGACACCGCCGTACGTCGGCTTGACGCCGACCGTGCCGGTGACGGCCGCGGGCTGGCGGATGGAGCCGCCGGTGTCGGTGCCGATGGCGAGCGGGGCCTCGTACGCCGCGAGAGCCGCGCTGGAGCCGCCTCCCGAGCCGCCCGGGATCCGGGTCAGGTCCCAGGGGTTGCCGGTCGGGCCGTAGGCGCTGTTCTCGGTCGACGACCCCATGGCGAACTCGTCCATGTTGGTCTTGCCGAGGATGACGACATCGGCGCCGCGCAGCTTGGTGACGAGCGTCGCGTCGTACGGCGGGAGCCAGCCCTCCAGGATCTTCGAACCGACGGTCGTCGGCATGTCCTGGGTGGTGAAGATGTCCTTGAGCGCGAGCGGTACGCCGGCGAGCGGACCGAGCTTCTCGCCCTTGGCCCGCTTCTCGTCGACGGCGCGCGCCTGGGCGAGGGCGCCCTCGCGGTCGACGTGCAGGAAGGCGTGGACCTTCTCGTCGACGGCCTCGATGCGGGCCAGGTGGGCCTCGGTGACCTCGACGGCGGTGAGCTCGCCGGAGGCGATCTTCTCCGCGATCTCGGCGGCGGTGAGCTTGATGATGTCCGTCATGTCAGTCCTCCCCCAGGATCTGCGGCACCTTGAAACGCTGCTGCTCCTGGGCGGGCGCACCGGAGAGCGCCTGCTCGGGGGTGAGCGAGGGACGGACCTCGTCCGCGCGCATGACGTTGGTCAGCGGCAGCGGGTGGGAGGTCGGGGGTACGTCTTGGTCGGCGACCTCGGAGACGCGGGCGACCGCGCCGATGATGTCGTCGAGCTGTCCGGCGAAGTGGTCGAGCTCTTCGTCCTTCAGCTCAAGACGTGCCAGCCGGGCGAGGTGGGCGACCTCCTCGCGCGTGATGCCAGGCATGCAGCGATCCTCAGGGGTGAGTGTGATGGTTTTGGCCCAATCCTATGGGGCGGGGCGCTCTACCCGTTAAACGGTTGGCCGCGGGGCCCTCGCGCCTCCGGCCGGGGCAGGGCCGCGCCCACCACCCACCGACCCGCACACGCCCTCCGGCCAGGGCGGGGCCGCGCCGGGATCGGCGGCGCGATACGGCGCCGGCACCGGGCGGGCACCCCGCCGACCGCGAGGGGTAGCCCGGAGGGGCCCCACCACCGGCGGCATCCGCCCCGGGGACGGGCACTGCCCCAGGGGGAACCGGGAACAGGCACCGCCCCGGTCCGTTGTGCCCACCCTCCCCCAGGCTCTCGGCTTCGCTCGAGCAGGGGGACCCCCATCGCCCTGCGGAACGACTGCCCACAAAGGGGGGCGAAGCCTGCGGGGCGACTGCCCACCACGGGGGGAACCCACCCACCGGACGACCCGCCCGGGGCGGGGCGGGACTTACTGCACCACCTGGTCCGCGTCCTGGGGCGCGGGGGGCAGTTCACGCGGCGGGCGGTGCCAGCCGGCCTCGCCGCGGGCGCGGAGCCAGGCCGTCGTCTCGGCCGGCGGCATCGCGGCGGCGACCAGCCATCCCTGGACCGCGTCGCAGCCCAGGTCCCGCAGCCGCTCCCAGGTCTCGTCGTCCTCGACCCCCTCGGCCACCACGAGCAGGCCCAGCGAGTGGGCCAGGTCGACGGTGCAGCGGACGATCTCGGCGTCCTCGTTGTCGATCGCGAGGCGGGCCACGAACGAGCGGTCGATCTTCAGTTCGCTCACCGGGAGCCGCCTCAGGTGGACCAGGGACGAGTACCCGGTCCCGAAGTCGTCGAGGGACATCTTCACGCCGTGTCCGGTGAGTCCCGCCAGGGTGTCGGCGGCGCGCTGCGGGTCCTCCAGCAGGACGTGCTCCGTTATCTCGAGCTGGAGGGCGCCCGCCGGGACCCCGTGGCGGGCCAGCCGCGCGGCGACCGCGCCGGCGAAGCCGGGGGTGTGGACGTCGCGGGGCGAGACGTTCACCGCGACGGGGACGTTCAGGCCCTGGGCGCGCCACTTGGCGACCTGGCCGAGCGCCGTCTCCAGGACGTACTCCGTGAGGTGCGGCATCAGCCCGGAGGACTCGGCGATGGCGATGAACTCGTCGGGCGGGACCTTCCCGCGCTCGGGGTGCACCCAGCGCACCAGCGCCTCCAGCCCGGCCACGTGCCCGTCGAAGCGGACCTTGGGCTGGTAGTGCAGCTCCACGTCGCCGGCGTCCAGGGCGCGCCGCAGGTCGCCTAGGAGGCCGAGCCGGTCGGGGGTGTTGGAGTCGCGCTTCGACTCGTACACCTCGACGCCCGTGCGGTCCCGCTTGGCCTGGTACATGGCGACGTCGGCGCGCTGGAGCAGCCCTTCGGCGTCCAGCGCGTGGTCGGGGAAGACGGCGACTCCCGCGCTGGCCTCCAGGACGAGGGTGAGGCCGTCGAGGTCGAGCGGCGAGGACAGCTCGGCGGCGAGCTGCCGGGCCACCCGCTGGGCGCTGGTGGTGGAGTCGACGGCCGGCAGGAGTACGGCGAACTCGTCGCCGCCGAGCCGGGCGGCCTCCGCGCCGCGCGGCAGCGCCAGCCGCAGCCGGTCGGCGATCTGGAGCAGCAGCCGGTCGCCGGCCAGGTGACCGAGCGTGTCATTGACCGACCGGAAACGATCGAGGTCGATCAGCACCAGGGCAGCCCTGACGCCCTCGCCCTCCGCCTCCTCCAGCGCGGACCAGGTCCGCTCCAGCAGCCACTGCCGGTTGGGCAGTCCGGTCAGCGGGTCGCGCAACTGCTCCTCGGCCCGCGCGCGGGCGATCCAGAGCGTCGAGTCCAGGGCGATCAGCGGTACGGCGAACAGCGGCAGCACCACCGGCAGGGCCACGGCCACGACGCAGATCAGCGGCGCGATGCCGAGCAGCGCGACCGCCACGAGTCCCTGCCGCAGCAGCGCCGTGCGGGCGGCCGTGGGCAGCCCGCCGTTCTGCGGGGCCAGCGTGTACCACAACAGCAGCCGGGTCACCACCAGATACGCGGCGGCCGCCAGTGCCACTTCCGGTACGGCCTCGATCCCCCATTCGAGGGGCCGCCATGGTTGTTCGACCGTCGGTACGTCCCCGAACACGGCGAGGACCAGGGCCGCCGCTCCGATGCCGAGGATGTCCGCCGCGCCGTGCAGCAGCCCCTGCCGCCAGCGGTGCCGCCGCGCCACGCCGACCAGGACGACGACGGCAAGGCTGACCAGTCCGGCAGGCACCCAGCCGTACAGGAGCAGGACGGCGAGGGTGAGCGCGGCACCGGAGCCCGTGCCGCCCCACCAGCGGTCGCGGCCGAGGGCGACCAGGTGGCCGACGACGATGCCGGTGAGCACCGCGAGCGACCAGCCCGCCGTGGAGCCGGGGAAGAGCGCGTGGCCGCCGCTCACGGCGCCGTACAGCCCGGCGGTGAGGACGAAGGCGGCGACGGCCACGACGATGTCCGGGAGCCTGGAGGCGATGCCCGTGCACGCCGCGTACGCACGCGGCCGTGAGACCGGGGCGGCACTCTCGGTCGGTTTCATTCCGTCCCTCTCACAGCCGGCGGTGCCGTTGCCACGCGATGGCCCGTTGTCATGTCGGCCCGGCCGGAATCAACCCCCGGCCGGGCACGACAGGCGCCGTCTCAACAGTAGGCCGCAGAAGGCTTCGACGGGCAGCGCTCTACTGGTCTTGCCCGAATGCGACCCGGCCACCCTTATCCATCTGGTATGCGCTGAACGGGTGACGTTTTTCCGTCGTTCCCCGGCCTACTGTTCGAGCGGGACCGCCGCCTCGCGCGCCGCCTCCGGACCCTGTTCGAGCAGCACACGGAAGCCGTCCTCATCGAGAACCGGAACCTTCAGCTGCATCGCCTTGTCGTACTTGGAACCGGGGTTGTCACCGACAACCACGAAGGCGGTCTTCTTCGAAACGGAACCGGTCACTTTCGCTCCGAGGCTCTGGAGGGCCTCTTTTGCGCCATCCCTGGTGTGCTTCTCCAGGGTGCCGGTGACGACGACGGTCAACCCCTCCAGGGGGCGCGGCCCTTCGTCCTCGCCCGAGCTCTCCTCCTCCATCCGCACCCCGGCCGCCCGCCACTTACGCAGGATCTCCCGGTGCCAGTCCTCCTCGAACCACTGCTTGAGCGAGGCCGCGATGGTCGGGCCCACGCCCTCGACGGCCGCCAGCTCCTCCTCGCTCGCCTGCTCGATGCGGTCGATGGAGCGGAACTCGCGCGCCAGCGCCTCCGCCGCCACCGGCCCGACGTGACGGATCGACAGACCGGTGATGATCCGCGCCAGCGGCCGCTCCTTGGCCGCCGCGATGTTCTCCAGCATGGCCAGCGCGTTCTTCCGCGGCTCGCCCTGCTGGTTGGCGAAGACCGTGACGATCTTCTCCTCGCCGGTCTTGGGGTCCCGCTTCGGCAGGCCGCTGTCCTGGTCCAGGACGTACGCCTTGATGGGCAGCAACTGCTCGATGGTCAGGTCGAACAGGTCGCCCTCGTCCACCAGCGGCGGCTCGGCCGGCTCCAGGGGCTTGGTCAGCGCGGCGGCCGCCACATAGCCGAAGTTCTCGATGTCGAGGGCCCTGCGGCTGCCCAGGTAGAAGAGACGCTCACGCAGCTGCGCCGGGCAGGTACGGCCGTTCGGGCAGCGCAGGTCGACGTCGCCCTCCTTCATGGGCCGCAGGGCCGTCCCGCACTCGGGGCACTCGGCGGGCATGACGAACTCCCGCTCCGTGCCGTCCCGCAGGTCCGCGACCGGCCCGAGGATCTCCGGGATGACGTCACCGGCCTTGCGGAGCACCACCGTGTCGCCGATGAGGACGCCCTTGGCCTTCACCACGTCCTGGTTGTGCAGGGTGGCGAACTCGACCTCCGAGCCGGCGACCGTGACCGGCTCCACCTGCGCGTACGGCGTCACCCGGCCCGTCCGGCCCACACCCACCCGGATGTTGACCAGCTTGGTGTTGACCTCCTCCGGCGCGTACTTCCAAGCGATCGCCCAGCGCGGCGCCCGCGAGGTGGAACCGAGCCGGCCCTGGAGCGGGATCTCGTCGAGCTTGACGACCACGCCGTCGATCTCGTGCTCCACCGAGTGGCGGTTCTCACCGAAATACGCGATGAACTCCCGCACGCCGGCGATGTCGTCGACCACCTTGTTGTGCCGGGCCGTCGGCAGGCCCCACTCGCGCAGCAGGTCGTACGCCTCCGACAGCCGGGTGATCTCCAGGCCGTCGCGCGCGCCGATGCCGTGCACCACCATGTGCAGCGGGCGGGTGGCGGTGACCTTCGGATCCTTCTGGCGCAGGGAACCGGCCGCCGCGTTGCGCGGGTTGGCGAAGGGCTTGTCACCGGCCTCCACCAAGCGGGCGTTGAGCTCCTCGAACTTCTCCATCGGGAAGTAGACCTCACCGCGGATCTCGACGAGGTCCGGGATCCGGTCGCCCCTCAGCCGGTCGGGCACGTCCGAGATGGTGCGGATGTTCGGCGTGATGTCCTCGCCCGTGCGGCCGTCGCCGCGGGTGGCCGCGCGCGTGAGGCGCCCCTTCTCGTACGTCAGGTTCACGGCGAGGCCGTCGACCTTGAGCTCGCACAGGAAGTGGTACTCCGAGGTGCCGACCTCCTTGGCGACGCGGTCCGCCCAGCCGGCCAGCTCCTCGTCGTCGAAGGCGTTGTCCAGCGACAGCATCCGCTCGCGGTGCTGGACGGCCGTGAACTCCGTCGCGTACGACCCGGCGACCTTCTGGGTCGGCGAGTCGGGCGTACGGAGCTCCGGATACTCCTCCTCCAGGGCCTCCAGCGAGCGCAGCAGCTTGTCGAACTCGGCGTCGCTGATGACCGGCTGGTCCTTCACGTAGTACCGGAAGCGGTGCTCCTCGACCTGCTCGGCCAGCTGCGCGTGCTTGTCCCGTGCCTCCGCCGGCACGACGTCCTGCTGTTCGACAGCCACCGTCATTCCTCCCGTTACTGACGTCACTCAGGGTTGTCCGCGAGCGATCTCGCCGCCCTGACGCAGTGGGCGAGCGCGGCGCGGGCATACGCGGGCGAAGCGCCCGCCAGCCCGCACGACGGGGTGACCACCAGCGACTCGGCGAGAGTCCCCGGATTCAGCCCCAGCCTGCGCCACAGCGTCCTGACACCCATGACGCTACCGGCAGGGTCTGACAATGGAACGTCGGTCGACTCGACGACGCCCACCAACAGCCTCGTGCCGCCCTCGACCGCCTCACCGATCTGCTCCTCGTCACGCTCCGTGAGCAGACCGAAATCGAACGAGATGCCCGCCGCGCCCGCGCGCCGCAGCAGCGCGAACGGCACGTCCGGGGCGCACGAGTGCACGATCACCGGACCCTCGTTCACCGCCACCACGTCCCTGAGCGTGCTCTCCACGACCTGCCGGTCCACCGCCCGGTACGTGCGGTAGCCGCTCGCGGTCCGCACCTGCCCGGTCAGTACTGCGGTGAGGGACGGCTCGTCGAGCTGGAGGGCCACCCGCGCCCCGGGCACCCGGCGGCGTACCTCCGCGAGGTGGGCGCGCAGCCCCTCCGCCAGCGAGGCCGCCAGGTCCCGGCAGGCGCCGGGGTCGCCGAGGACCGCCTCGCCGCCCCGCAGCTCCAGGGCGGCGGCCAGCGTCCACGGCCCCACGGCCTGTACCTTCAGGAGCCCCTCGTACCCTTGCGTGAACTCCTCCAGGGCGTCGAGGTCCTCCCCCATCCAGGACCTGGCCCGCCGGGTGTCGCGGCCCGGCCGGTCGCTGATCCGCCAGCCGCTCGGCTCGACGTGCGCGTACATCTCCACCAGCAGCCCGATGGTCCGCCCGATCATGTCGGCGCCCGGTCCTCGCGCGGGCAGCTCCGCCAGGTACGGGAAGTCCTCGAAGGTCCCTGTGACGGCCTTGGCGGCCTCCCGCGCGTCGCCGCCCGGCATGGACCCGACACCGGTGGCCGGGCCCCAGCTGAAGTCGTCGGTGTCGTTCATCGTCCGGGCCGCACCGTCAGGTCGTTGATCTCCGCGTCGCGCGGCAGGTCGATGGCGGTCAGGATCGCCGTGGCGACCGACTCGGGGTCGATCCAGCGGGAGGCGTCGTACTCCTTGCCCTCCTGCTGGTGCACCTTGGCCTGCATGGGGCTCGCCGTACGGCCCGGGTAGACGGACGTGACGCGTACGCCATTGCCGTGCTCCTCATGGCGCAGCGAGTCGGCCAGTGCCTTGAGGCCGTGCTTGGAGGCGGCGTAGGCGGACCATTCGGCGTGCGCGTTCAGACCTGCGCCGGAGTTGACGAACACCACGTGCCCCTGGGAGACCCGCAGTTGCGGCAGGAGCAACCGGGTGAGCTCGGCGGGGGCGATGAGGTTCACGTCCAGCTGGCTCCGCCAGGCCTTGGTGGTGAGGTCGCCGACCCGCCCGAGGTCGACGACGCCCGCGATGTGCAGCAGCGAGTCGAGCCGGTCCGGAAGGGTCTGGTGGGAGAAGGCCCAGGAGAGCCGGTCGGGGTTGGCGAGGTCGCCGACGAGGGTGCGGGCACCCGGATAGGTGTCGGCCAGTTCCTTGGCGCGCCCGGCGTCGCGGGCCAGCAGGACGAGGTCGTCGCCCCGCTCGTGCAGGCGGCGGGCGACGGCCGCGCCGATGCCGGAACCCGCCCCGGTGATCATGTGTGTAGCCATACGGGTCATGCTCGCATCCGGACGGCGGCTACCGGATCCCGGCGCTCTCCTCCAGGTACGCGAGCGCCGAAACCCCGTCCTCCGCGAAGAACACCAGGTCGGTCAGCGGCAGCGGCAGGAAGCCTTCGGCCTCCATGCGCCGGAACTGCTCCTTGAGCCCGTCGTAGAACCCCGCCGCGTTGAGCAGCACCACGGGCTTGGTGTGCTTGCCGTGCTTCTTCAGCTCCAGGATCTCGGTGGCCTCGTCGAGGGTGCCGGTGCCGCCGACCATGATGACGACCGCGTCCGACTTGGCGAGCATCAGCGCCTTCCGCTCGGCGAGGTCCTTGGCGAAGACCATCTCGTAGGCGTCGGTCCGCGCCTTGGCGGCCAGGAAGTCCACGGACACGCCGACGATCCGGCCGCCCGCCTCCTGGACGCCGTCCGCCACGACCTTCATCAGGCCCGAGTCGCTCCCGCCCCACACCAGGGTGTGGCCGCCCTTGCCGAGCAGTCCGGCGAACTCGCGGGCGGGAGCGGTGTAGCGCTCGTCGAGGTCGGCGGCGGACAGGAAGACACAAATGTTCATGATGCAACCATAGGGGGAATCGCGCGCCCGGCGCGGCTGTTGGACCGACCATGACGACAGGACACCGCATCACCATCGAACAGAGCACCGACCTTGTACGCGTGGTCCACGACGGTCATGTGATCGCGGAGAGCCGACGGCCACTGGTGCTGCGCGAGACGGGCTGTCCCGTGCGCTACTACCTGCCCACGGCGGACGTCCGGATGGACCTGCTGTCCCCGTCGGAGACGCACACGTACTGCCCGTTCAAGGGCACAGCGTCCTATTGGTCGCTGGACGGGGCCAAGGACGCGGTGTGGGCGTACTCCGACCCCAAGCCGGAGGTCGCGGAGATCAAGGACCACCTGTGTTTCTACGAAACACAGGTGGTGTGACGGCGAGCGATGAGTTCCACGCCCGGCGCCGGTCTGTCTCCTCATGGACAACCTCGGTGGAACGACCACGTCGGACGACGGCACCCCCCTCGCGTACGAGCGGCGCGGCGACGGCCCGCCACTGGTCCTGGTGAGCGGAGCACTGTGCACGGGCGCCAGTGAGGCACGCCTCGCCGAGCTGCTGGCGCCGCACTTCGCCACGTACACCTACGACCGGCGGGGCCGGGGCGACAGCGGGGACGCGGATCGTTACGCCGTGGAGCACGAGGTCGAGGACCTGGCGGCGGTGATCGACACGGCGGGCGGAAGCGCGGCCGTGCACGGCATGTCGTCCGGCGGCGCGCTCGCACTGGAGGCGGCGGCGGCCGGGCTGCCGATCACCCGGCTGTCGGTGTACGAACCGCCCTACCGCACCGACCCGGCGGGCTGCGAGGCCTTCACCGCACAGACCGGGCGGCTGACGCGGCTGCTCGCGGACGGCCGGCGCGGTGACGCGCTCACGCTCTTCATGTCCGAGACCCCGCCCCCGGAACTCGCCGGCCTGCGCGCCTCGCCCCTGTGGCCCGCGCTGGAAGCCCTGGCCCCCACCCTGCCGTACGACCACGCCGTGCTCGGCGACGGCCGGCTGCCCGCCGAGCGCCTGTCCACCCTCACCACGCGCGTACTGGTCATCCACGGCGGCGCGAGCCCGGCCTGGCTGCGCGACACCGCCCGCGCGGTGGCCCACGCCCTTCCGAACGCCCGCCACAGCACGCTGACGGGCCAGACCCACTCGGTGGCCCCGCAGGTCCTGGCGCCGTCGCTGGTGGACTTCTTCGGCGACGGCGGCGGCAACGGCGGGGGTGGCAACGGCAACTGAGTGCGGCTCAGGAGGACGGCGAGGGTGTACTGGGGACGGGCGTCTCGGCGGACCAGAACGCGGAACGGACGTTGGGGGTGGGGATCTGCCCGAGGGGGTAGGCGGGGCCGTTGGGTTCGGAGGTGGGCTCGGCGACGTCCGACTTCGTTACGCAGGGGGTGATCACTTCGAAGTGCGCTTGCCCCTTGTAACCCACGTCCAAGGCCAGCTGAAATCCGTCAGAGGACCTGGCGAAGATCGCCGGCATCTCTTGATCCCGGTTCACCGAAGTGATGGTGTAGCCGCTCTTCCTCCAGAACCGCTCAACCACGCCCAGGAAACTTCCCCGCCTTTGCTCAGAAATGATCGTCGTCACCATCCGCCGACGATTCACATTGCAACTGCCCGCTGTTGTGACGTGGTGGGCCCACTGAACCTCAGGCACCACAGCATTGACCGTGGCATCCAGCATGGCATCGGCCTGCTCCGCTGCTTGCTGCATGTCCATCTCTTCGGCTCCTCCAGCTCCAGAACTCCCGCCAACAAGGCCACACCCGACGATCAGCGGCCCGATCAACAGAGCCGCTACGGGAGTCACGCGCCGCATTGCTGTCATCGCCATTCCTCCGTGGTGATTTTGTCGGGTCTGCCACCGACGATTCTGGCGATGTTGCTCGCCGACTCTGCGTCCAGCGTCGGGTCGAAGTACTGCGAGTGGGCATCCATCAGCCCCAGCCGCATCCCTTCCGACGCGCTGACACCCGCGAACGGAGGCCCGGGATCGACCTTGAAGCGCTGGGCGCCGAAGGCCTCACTCGCCGGATCCTTGCCGAAGTAGTTGTCATCGTTCCCTCGGTCGACGACGTCACCGTAGAAGAGCGAGCCGACTGGGCCGCCGAAAGCCATCTCACCCTTCGTCGGAGCCCTGGTGACCAGATCGTTGTCGGCCGCGCCGACGAATACGTGGTTCGCGGCGACACCGAGATCTCCCGCCTTCTCCACACCCACACCCGGGCTTCCGAGCAGAATCACGTCGTCGACTCCAGGAATCCCTCCGGACTGTTTGGCCGCCGTGCCGACGGTGTACGAGCCGTAGGAGTGACCGATCGCCGTGAGGTGCGGGTCGTGGTTGGTGTTCGTCGCTTCCAGTCCCGCCATGAACTGGTTGTACGCGGGAGCTCCTCTGCGCGCGTCACCGTCGGTCATGACGTCTCCGAACTGGGGGGCGTCGTAACCCAGCCAGATGATGGACGCGCTCGACGGATCCACCCTCCGCGCGCCGATAGCCGTGTCCTCCGCCCGTTTCATCGTGTCCTCGACGAACTCGCCGTTCAGCTTCGTGCCGAGGCCCGGCACGTACGCCGACACGTTCCGCGAGGTGTCCGGGTTGCCGTAGGCGACGATCGCGCGGCCGTTGCCCTCGTCGCCGATGCCCAGCAGGTACATGGGCGGGACGCTCGGTTCGGTGAGGCGGTCCTGGATCAGGCGGAGCGCTTCCAGCTTGGTGCGCGAGTCGTCGTCGTGCCGCCGTGCCAGCTCGTCGATGAGCACGGGCAGATGGTTCCGGTTCGCCTCGTCGCGTACCGCCGCCGGGAGACCGTCCAGGCCGCCGATCAGGTCCGGGGCGACGTCGATGTACTCGCGGCGCTGCTCCTCGGGGAGGCCGTCCCACCAGGCCTTGAGTTCGGCGGGCGACCGGTCGGCAGGGATGCCGCCGCCGAGGTGCCGCCCCGCTGCCGCGCGGACGCCCGCGGTGTCGCGGGCGGCGTCGGCGAGGGTGGCGGCGGTGACGTCCAGGCCCTTCGCCGCCTTGAGCCGGTCCAGCGTCTCGGCGTACGTGCGGTCGATGTCCGCGGCCTCGCTGACGGCGCGGGCGATGCGGTCCGCGATGGCTTGGGCCTTCTCCGCGTTCGGGTTGAGCGGCTTCACCGTCGGGGGCGGGCCGGACAGGCCCGGGGCCTGATCCAGGGGCAGGCGGGCGTCACCACGGACGTGGCCGCCCGGGGTGGAGATCTCACCCGCAAGGGTGGCCGTAGTGGCGGCCGGGAAGCTGACGGAGCCGTCCTCGTGGACGGTGAACCGCAGCTCGGCCGCCTCGTCCAGGGCCTGCCGCAACTGCCGCTGGGGTACCGCCAGATCGGCCGCCAGGGCGTTCAGGGTCGTACGGATCAGGCCGCACTCGGTGTGCAGGTACTGGTAGTTGCGGCTCAACCGCTGGAGGCGGACGAGGGCCGCCGCCGCGGACCGGCTCTCCTGTGTCTCCCGCAGCCGCGCCGTCATCAGGCGGTCCACACGAACGCGGTCCGAACCGGACCGGCCGGACACCTCGTGCCACGCGTCGCCCGCGCCCTCCAGCGCGGTCGGCCGCAGGTCCCGCAGGAGTCGCCACGTCAGGGTGGTGCCGCTCACCGCTGCCGGCCGCCCTCCGGGACGGCGTGGAATGAGTGCCCGACCTCCATGTCGGTCTCACCCATCTCCTTGGCGACCTTCGACAGGGCCCCGGTCAGGTACGCACACTCGTCCCGTACCGCGGCGAGGCGTTCCTCCCAGGAGGTCAGCACGGCCCGTAAGGAGGTCACGGACGTCAGCCCCGCCACCGCGGCCCCGACGCCCTCGTGGCCGGTGCTCAGCGAGCGGCGACCAATCTCGGTCCGGACCCGCAACTCATCGGCGGCGCCGGACGCCTTGGTCCAGGGCCCGCCGCTGTGCTGCAGCGCGCCGTGCCCCGGCGCAAGGTCGAGCAGTTCTTGCCAGCGCTGCGTATACGTCACGTACGTCATCCCCCGCACGTCGATGGTCACGCACAGCGACGCACTGTGCGCGCGGCGACGTTAGCGCAGGTGATGAGTGGCGGGGCACGGACCGGGGCGACCGCCCGGTGCCCCGGGTTGACGCCCGTGCGGTCAGGCGTTGACCGCCGTCCGGCGGGTCGTCGCGGCGATGGTGGCCGAGCCGACCACGCGGGTGCCGTCGTAGAGGACGATCGCCTGGCCGGGGGCGACGCCGCGGACCGGCGCGGTGAACGTGACGTGCAGCTCGCCGTCCTCCAGGGTCGCCGTGACCGGGGTTTCGTCGCCGTGGGCGCGCAGCTGGGCCGTGTAGGCGCCGGGCCCCGAGGGGGCGGTGCCGCACCAGCGGGGCTTGATGGCCGTCAGGGCGGTGACGTCGAGGGCCTCGGCGGGGCCCACGGTCACGGTGTTGTTCACGGGCGAGATGTCCAGGACGTACCGCGGCTTGCCGTCCGGGGCGGGGTGGCCGATGCGGAGCCCCTTGCGCTGGCCGATCGTGAAACCGTAGGCGCCCTCGTGGGTACCGATCCGGTTGCCGGACTCGTCCACGATGTCGCCCTCCGCCTTGCCCAGGCGGGACGCCAGGAAGCCCTGGGTGTCGCCGTCCGCGATGAAGCAGATGTCGTGGCTGTCGGGCTTCTTCGCCACGGCCAGGCCCCGGCGCTCCGCCTCCGCGCGGATCTCGTCCTTGGTGGTGAGGGTGTCGCCCAGCGGGAACATCGCGTGGGCGAGCTGCTTCTCGTCGAGGACGCCGAGGACGTACGACTGGTCCTTGGCCATGTCGCTCGCCCGGTGCAGCTCGCGCGTGCCGTCCTCGCGGACGACCACGGTCGCGTAGTGGCCGGTGCAGACCGCGTCGAAGCCCAGCGCGAGCGCCTTGTCCAGCAGCGCCGCGAACTTGATCTTCTCGTTGCAGCGCAGGCACGGGTTGGGGGTGCGCCCGGCCTCGTACTCGGCGATGAAGTCGTCGACGACGTCCTCGCGGAACCGCTCGGCCAGGTCCCACACGTAGAACGGGATGCCGATGACATCGGCCGCGCGGCGGGCGTCGCGCGAGTCCTCGATGGTGCAACAGCCCCGGGCGCCGGTGCGGAAGGACTGCGGGTTCGCGGACAGGGCGAGGTGCACACCGGTGACGTCGTGGCCGGCCTCGGCGGCGCGGGCGGCGGCGACGGCGGAGTCCACGCCGCCCGACATGGCGGCGAGCACACGGAGGGGGCGCTGGGGAGTCTGAGTCATAGCCCTACCAGGGTACGGGCCGCGGGAACCATGGTCGTGCGAGTATGCGTTCACGGTCACATGGGAGAGAAGAAGCCGGGTGCGGTGGGCCGTCGTGCCGTGCTGATCGGGGGCGGGGCGGCCGTCGTGGGCGCGGCGGTGCTGGCGCGGGACGAGCTGAGACGCGCCTGGTACCAGGTGCCCGGCGTGGAGAAGGACCGCGTCGAAGGTGAGCTGGACCACGCGGGCGCGGAGTGGACGGCTGCCTCACGGGCGAACTGGCGGCGGGCGGACCGGCCGGACGACTTCGGCATCGACCGGGTGGTGATCCATGTCGTCCAGGGCAGCTTCCCGACCGCCCTGAAGGTGTTCAAGGACCCGGGGCACGGTGCGGCGACGCATTACGTCGTACGCAAGGACGGGCACGTCGCGCAGATGATCCGCGAGCTGGACGTGGCCTTTCACGCGGGCGACCGGGACATGAACGAGCGCAGCATCGGCATCGAGCACGAGGGGTTCGTGGACCGGCCGCAGGATTTCACGGCGGCGATGTACGCGTCGTCTGCGCGGCTGACGGCCGGGATATGCGCGCGGTACGGGATACCGGTGGACCGCGAGCACATCATCGGCCATGTGGAGGTGGAGGGCACCGACCACACCGATCCGGGGCCCCACTGGGACTGGGACCGGTACATGAAGCTCGTACGGGACGCCGCCCGGCCGCTTACGACCGCTAGCTGAGGCCCGCCGTCCGGGCGCGCTCCACCGCCGGGCCGATGGCCTTGGCGACCGCCTCGACGTCGGCGCGGGTCGAGGTGTGGCCCAGCGTGAAGCGGAGCGTGCCGCGCGCCAGGTCCGGATCGGTGCCGGTGGCCAGCAGGACGTGGCTGGGCTGCGCCACCCCCGCCGTGCAGGCGGAGCCCGTGGAGCACTCGATGCCCTGGGCGTCCAGGAGCAGCAGCAGCGAGTCACCCTCGCAGCCGGGGAAGGAGAAGTGGGCGTTGGCGGGCAGGCGGCCCTCCGGGGCGGGGTCGCCGCCGAGGACCGCGTCCGGGACGGCCGTGCGGACGGCGTCGACCAGCTCGTCGCGCAGGGCGCCGATCTCGCGGGCGTACGCCTCCCGGCGCTCGGCCGCCAGCCGCCCCGCCACCGCGAAGGCGGCGACGGCCGGGACGTCGAGCGTGCCGGAGCGGACGTGGCGCTCCTGCCCGCCGCCGTGCAGCACCGGCACCGGGCTGTACTCGCGGCCCAGCAGGAGCGCCCCGATGCCGTAGGGGCCGCCGATCTTGTGGCTGGAAACCGTCATGGCGGCGAGGCCGGAGTCGGCGAAGCCCACCGGGACCTGCCCGAAGGCCTGGACGGCGTCGGAGTGCAGCGGGACGTCGAACTCGCGGGCGACGGCGGCCAGTTCCGGCACCGGCATGACCGTGCCGATCTCGTTGTTGGCCCACATCACGGTGGCGAGGGCGACGGTCGACGGGTCGCGCTCGATGGCCTCCCGGAGCGCCTCGGGGTGCACGCGCCCGTAGGGGTCGACGGGCAGGTACTCGACGGTGGCGCCCTCGTGCTCGCCGAGCCAGTGCACGACGTCGAGGACGGCGTGGTGCTCGACGGGGCTGGCCAGCACCCTCACGCGGCGCGGGTCGGCGTCCCGGCGGGCCCAGTACAGGCCCTTGACGGCGAGGTTGTCCGCCTCCGTGCCGCCGGAGGTCAGGACGACCTCGCTGGGGCGCGCCCCGAGTGCCTCGGCGAGGGTCTCGCGGGCCTCCTCGACGGTACGGCGGGCCCGGCGGCCGGCGGCGTGCAGCGAGGACGCGTTGCCCGTCACGGCGAGCTGGGCGGTCATCGCCTCGATGGCCTCCGGCAGCATCGGAGTGGTCGCGGCGTGGTCGAGGTAAGCCATGGTGCAACGATTCTACGAGCCCCCCGACGGCGAAGGATCAGCGCCGTACCAGCCGTATCTCACCGGGCCCGTCAGGCGATGCTCCAGGACACCGTGCCGTCCATCGTGACCAGGGTGGCCAGGACGGCCAGGTCGGCGATGCCCAGGCCGAGGCCCAGCATGGCCCGCCCCCGGCGCGTGGTGCCGCGCCGCAGGGCGAGGACGGCGAGGCCGATGGCGATGGGCCCGAGCAGGATGTTCATCACCAGCAGGCCCACCAGCCCCAGCACGAACGCGGCAACGGCCATCCCGTCGGCGTCGCGGACGCGGTTGCGGGGTCGCGGGGCGGAGCTGGACGTGGAGGTGGAGGTGGTGAGTTCCATGACTGTCTCCTCAGCGGTGCTGGCGTTCCCGGACGGCGAGGATCAGCGGTGCTGCCGTTCCCGGATGGCGAAGATCAGCAGCCAGGCGCCGATGACGGCCGCGGCGACCAGAGTGACCGGGACGGGCACGTGCGCCACGGTCCCGAGGACGACACCCAGCATCAGCAGGGCGGCGACGATGAAGAACATCGGATGACCTCCCTCGGTCCTCAGTAGGGTTGAATCGGAAAACACTTGTTCACTGACTACCCAGTCTAGCGAGCCTCAGTGCTGGAGCAGTCCGGAGAACGGTTGTTTACTGAATGGCATGAGTCACACCTCCGGGATCCGGCAGGCCCAGAAACAGAAAACCCGTCAGGCGCTCCTGGACGCCGCCCTCCGGCTGCTGGAGGAGCAGAGCCTGAGCAGCCTCGGCCTGCGCGAGGTGACCCGCGCGGTCGGTGTCGCCCCGGCAGCCTTCTACCGGCACTTCCGCGACACCGCGGACCTCGGCGTCGCCCTCGTCGACGAGGCCCTCGGCAGTCTGCACGGCACGATCCGTACGACCCTGGCGGCGACCGGCGACAGCGACGAACGGATCGCCGCCACCGTCGAGTTGATCGCCGCGCTCGTACGCGAGTACCCCGCTCACGTCCGGTTCATCGCTCGCGAACGGCACGGCGGCGTGGCACGGGTGCGCGAGGCGATCGGCGCCCAACTCGACCGGTTCGCACAAGAGGTGGCCGACGAGCTGGCCCAGCATCCCGGGAGCGAGGCCTGGGAGCGGGACGACCTGCTCATGCTCGCCGGACTGTACGTCGACCACATGGTGATGACCGCCTCGGCGTTCCTGGCGACGCCTCCGCCGGACTGGAACCGGGTGGCGCGTACCGCACGGCGCCGGCTGCGGCTGGTCAGTCTGGGACGCCGCCACTGGCTGGACTGACGTCCGCGTACAGGCCGAGCACCGCCGCCGCCCGCCGCGCCAGTTCGGCGCGCACCTCGGGCGGATCGAGTACCTCCAGACTCGGCCCGAAGGCCAGCAGCGCACGGGTGTGGGGCACGTCCGGGAAGGCGAGCTCGACATGGGCCCACTCCCCCTCCCGCTCCGGTTCCCGTACGAGCTGCGCGCCATGGATCCGTACGAACAGGTCGAGGCGCGAGGCCTCCACCCGGGCCCGTACGCGCAGCCCCGTCGGCCGGTCCTCCACCTGGCGCCGCAACACCTCCCACACGTCCGCGAGTTCCACCCCGGCACGCCGCCGCACCGGCTCCTCCATGGCGGCCGCCCGGCGGATCCGGTCCGCCCGGTAGAGGCGGGGTGTGCCGCGGTGGTCGGCGACCAGGTACCAGACGCCCGCCTTGACCACGAGTCCGTAGGGATCCACGGTGTACGTCCTCACCGCCTCCGTACCGCTGTGGCGGTAGCGCAGCCGCAGCCGCCGGTCGGCGAAGACGGCGTCGTGCAGGACGTCGAGGTCCACCTCCGGCGCCGGGCCGCGCAGCCAGCGGTCCGGGTCGACGAGGATGCGGCGGCTGGTCGACTCGGCCGCCGGGCGGTGTGGTTCGGGGAGGGCGGCCATGACCTTGCGGAGCGCGGAGCCGAGGGCCCGGTCGAGACCGAGCGCGGCGTGCGCGCCCTGGGCGGCGAGCACGAACAGGGCGCGCGACTCGTCGGCGGTCAGGCCGGTGACGTCCGTGCGGAAACCCGGCAGCAGCGCGATGCCGCCGTGCCGGCCGCGTTCGGCGTAGACGGGGACGCCGGACGCGGAGAGCGCCTCGACGTCCCGGTAGATGGTGCGTACGGAGACGTCGAGGCGCTCGGCGAGCTCGGTGGCCGGGACCAGGCCCCGGGTCTGGAGGAGCAGGAGGACGGAGAGCAGCCGGTCGGACTTCACCCGGCTGACACTAGGGGGTGCCCAGCAAGATCCGAACGAGAGGCCCTAGCCCCGTGGTGCGCGGGCGAGTTGACGGGACTGGGCGACCAGGCGGTCGGCGCTGTCCCAGACTTCCGCGTCCTCCTCCAGGAAACCGCCCGCGAGGTTGCGGGTGGTGATGGAGACCCGCAGCGGGCCGGGGGCCGGGCGGCACCGTATGTGGGCGGTGAGCTCCACGGTCGGGGTCCAGCCGGTGAGGCCGAGCTCGAAGGAGGTCGGGGGCAGGGCGTCGACGGTGAGGAGCAGGGACAGCGGGTCGGGCTCGCGGCCGTCGGCCAGGCCGAACCAGCCGCGCATCTCGCCCTTGCCGGACGGGGCGCCGACGGCCCAGCCCAGGGTGGTGGGGTCGAGTTTGATGTCGAGGCGCTCGGTGATGGCGGAGGAACCGGGGATGGGCGCCGGGCCGTCGGACGGGCCGAGGCAGTGCTCGCGCGGCGGGATGGCGGGCGGCTTGGCGGTCGTCCGTACGTCGTCGGGAAGGGCGTCCAGGTCGCCGTAGGAGGCGAGGACCCGGATGCGCTCGACCTCGGTGCCGTCCTCCGCGTACTGGAAGAGCGAGGCCTGGCCGGTGGAGAGGGTGCGGCCGGTGCGGACCGTCTCCGTCCGTACGACCGCGGGGCCCGGCACCGACGGCGTCAGGTAGTGCGCCGAGATGGTGAACGGGTGGGGGTGCGGCAGGGCATCGCCGAGCGCGCGGCCGAGCAGGGCGAGCAGGTAGCCGCCGTTGACGGCCTGGATGATCGTCCAGCCTGCGGAGAGCTCCGCGTCGTAGACGCCGGGCTCGCGGAGGGTCACCGCGGTGTCGCGGTCGAACTCGCTGTCCATGGCGGCACAGTACAACAGGAAATTACTAAGCGGTAGCTTTCTCAGGGAGCTCCTCTTCGCGGGCGGCAGAGCGACGGTTCCACGCGCGGGGCGCGCGCCAGTGGAAGCGCATGGCCAGCAGACGCAGCAGGAAGGTGGTCACGGCGGCGAGGGCGCTGGTGAAGGGGTTCAGCATCTCGAACCGGATGCAGAGCGCGACCATGGTGGCGCCCACGATGGCCGGCACGGCGTACAGGTCCCGGTCCCAGCGAAGCAGCGACGGGACCTCATTGGCCAGTACGTCGCGCAGGACGCCCCCGCCGACACCGGTGGCCAGGCCGAGCACGGCCGAGAAGGTGAGACCGAGGCCGTGCTCGTACGCCTTGGTCGTGCCCGCGACGCAGAAGAGCCCGAGCCCGGCGGCGTCGAAGACGTTCACGGCCGCCTGGGTCCGCTCGACCACCGGGTGCAGGAAGAAGACGAGCACGGTGGCGACGAGGGGCATGACGAAGTACCCCAGGTCGGTGAAGGCGGCGGGCGGTACGGCGCCGATGACCAGGTCCCGGAACAGCCCTCCGCCCAGGGCGGTGACCTCGGCGAGGACGGCGATGCCGAAGACGTCGAAGTTCTTGCGCACGGCGAGCAGGGCGCCGGAGATCGCGAACACGAAGATCCCGGCGAGGTCGAGCGCGTGTTGCACGGAGGGGGTGAAGAATTCCTGGAGCACCGCCCAATTGTGCCGGTTCTCCCGGGCGCCCCGGCCCCGCCGTGCGGCCCGTGCCGGTGCGCCGCGAGCGCGCTGTTAGCCTGCCGTTCGGCGAACGAGGGGGGCGGGGATGGACGGCGTGTCCGCGTACGGGCTGGACCTGCGGCCGGAGTACCGGTCGCGCGTGGGGCGGCAGGTGCTGGTGGCGCTGGTGCCGACGGCGCTGTTCACCGCGTTCGGGGCATGGGCGGCCGGTGACCTCTCGGTCGGCTGGCTCCTCGTCTGCGCCGCGCTCGCCTTCGGCCTCTCCGTCCTGGCACTTGTGCTGCTGCACGGGCGCAGCGGGCGGCTGCGCGTCGACGCGCACGGCATCACCGGCGGCAACGGCGAGCTGGTCCCGTGGGACAACATCCGGTTCGTCGTCCTCCACGACCGGCTGCTCCAGGTCCGCCTCCACCGGCACACCTCGTCCCACCCGCTGGTGACCGTCCACAACGACGGCTACGGGCTCGGCCGGGAGCGGCACGCGGAGCGGCGGCGGGCGGTCGTCGCGGCCGTCGAGCACTTCGCCCCCGGCCGGTACGTGGCCGACCGGCAGCGGGTGCTGCGCGAACTCGAGCGCTAGAGGGACGCCGGAGCGGCGCCGGAGGGCCGACACGCCTGCGCCCCGGGCCAGGGCGGCTCCGGGGCGCAGGCGGTGGTCAGGGGACTACGGCTTCTTCACCGGCCCGCCCTCCGGCGGGCCGTCCTTACCCGCCGACTCCGGCTCGGCCGCCGACTCCGGCTCGGCCGCCGACTCCGGCTCCCCACCCGCCGGCTCCGGCTCGGCCGCCTTCTCCGACTCCGCGGCGTCCCCGGCCGGGGCCTTCACCAGCGAGGGCGCCTCGGCCGCCGAGTCCTCGGCGGCAGGCTCCGTCTCCGCGGCCTTCGGGGTCACCGGCACGATCTCGATCGCCTCGCCCGCCGAGGCCAGGGCCGCGTCGCCCGGCACCTGGTCCGGGGCGTTCTCGGGGTGGTGGCACGCCACGCGCCGGCCCGGGGCCAGCTCCAGCAGCGGGGGCTCCTGGGTCGTGCAGACCTGCGTGGCCTTCCAGCAGCGCGTGTGGAACCGGCACCCGCTCGGCGGGGAGATCGGCGACGGCACATCGCCCTTCAGCAGGATCCGCTCGCTCTTGGCGCCCCGCCGCCTCGGATCCGGTACCGGGACCGCCGACATCAGGGCCTTGGTGTAGGGGTGCATCGGCGCCTCGTACAGCGACGTGCGGTCCGCCAGCTCCACGATCTTGCCCAGGTACATCACCGCGATCCGGTCCGAGACGTGCCGGATGACCGACAGGTCGTGCGCGATGATCACGTACGTCAGGCCCAGCTCGTCCTGGAGGTCGTCCAGCAGGTTCACCACCTGCGCCTGGATGGACACGTCCAGCGCGGAGACCGGCTCGTCGGCGACGACGAGCCGCGGCTTCAGGGCGAGAGCCCGCGCGATGCCGATGCGCTGGCGCTGGCCGCCCGAGAACTCGTGCGGGTAGCGGTTGTAGTGCTCGGGGCTCAGGCCCACCCGCTCCAGGAGGGCCTGGACCTCCTTCTTCACCCCGCCCTCCGGCTCGACGCCCTGGAGGCGGAACGGCGCGGAGACGATCGAGCCGATGGTGTGCCGCGGGTTCAGCGAACCGTACGGGTCCTGGAAGATCATCTGGATGTCGCGCCGCAGCGGCCGCATCCCGCCGGTGCTGAGGTGCGTGATGTCGGTGCCGTCGAACTCGACCTTGCCGCCGCTGGGCTCCAGCAACCGGGTGATCAGCCGGCCCATCGTGGACTTGCCGCAGCCGGACTCGCCGACCACGCCGAGGGTCTCCCCGCGGCGCACCTCGAAGTCGATGCCGTCGACCGCCTTCACGGCGCCGACCTTCCGCTGGAGCAGGCCCTTCTTGATGGGGAAGTGTTTGACCAGGCCCTCGACCTTGAGGAGGGGCTCGGACGTCGCTTTGGTGTCGGTCACAGCTTCGGCGCAATCTCTTCGGTCCAGATCCGCGTGCGCTCCGCCTGGTCCATGTGACAGGCGGAGAAGTGGCCGGAGCCCACTTCACGCAGTTCCGGGCGCTCGGTGCGGGTGATCCCGCCCTTGGGCACATCCGCGTACGGGCAGCGCGGGTTGAAGGCGCAGCCGCTCGGTACGTTGATGAGGGACGGCGGCTGGCCCTTGACCGGGATGAGCCGGTCGGTCTGCTCCCGGTCGATGCGGGGCATCGAGCCGAGCAGGCCCCAGGTGTAGGGGTGCTGCGGCTCGTAGAAGATCTTGTCGACCGGGCCGCGCTCCACGCACCGGCCGCCGTACATCACCAGGATGTCGTCGGCGATCTCGGCCACCACTCCGAGGTCGTGCGTGATGATGACGACCGCCGAGCCGAACTCCTTCTGCAGGTCCCGGATGAGGTCGAGGATCTGCGCCTGGACGGTGACGTCCAGCGCGGTCGTCGGCTCGTCGGCGATCAGCAGCTCGGGGTTGTTGACCAGCGCCATGGCGATCATCGCGCGCTGGCGCATACCGCCCGAGAACTCGTGCGGGTAGGCGTCCACGCGCTTGCCGGGCTCGGGGATGCCGACCCGGTCCAGCAGCTCGATGGCCCGGGTGCGGGCGACCTTCTTGGTCACCTTGTTGTGGATGCGGTACGCCTCAACGATCTGGTTGCCGACCGTGTAGTACGGGTGCATCGCGGACAGCGGGTCCTGGAAGATCATCGCCATCTCGCGGCCGCGCAGCCGCCGCACCTCGTCCGGGTCGGCGTTCACCAGCTCCTTGCCGTCGAGCCAGATCTCACCGCTCATCCGTACGTTCTTGCCGCGCGCGCCGAGCCGGTGCAGGCCCATGATGGCGAGCGAGGTGACGGACTTGCCGGAGCCGGACTCGCCGACGACACCGAGGGTCTTGCCCTTCTCCAGCTGGAAGGAGAGCCCGTCGACGGACTTGACCAGGCCGTCGTCGGTCGGGAAGTGGACCTTGAGGTCGCGTACGTCGAGGAAGGCGCGCGGTTCCGAGGTGCCGGGGCGGTCCTCCACCACGGCGCCGGTCTTGGACAGTTCGGTCATGACACCCTCACGCGCGGGTCGACGACGGCGTACAGAAGGTCAACCACGAGGTTGAGGAAGACGACGAAGAACGCCGCGAGCAGAGTGACGCCGAGGATCGGCGGCAGGTCGTTGGCGACGATCGACTGGACCGCGTACTCGCCGATGCCGTGCAGCGAGTACACCGACTCGGTGATCACGGCGCCGCCGAGCAGCAGGCCGATGTCCATGCCGAAGACGGTGACGATCGGGGTGAGCGCGGCCCGCAGACCGTGCTTGGCGACGACCCGCCGTTCGCGCATGCCCTTGGCGCGGGCGGTGCGGATGAAGTCCTCGCTCATCGCCTCCAGCATCCCGGAGCGGGTGAGGCGGGCGTAGATCGCCGCGTACAGCAGGGCGAGCGAACACCACGGCAGGAAAAGGGTGTTGGCCCACTGCGAGGGGTTCTCGGTGAACGGGACGTACGTCCGGCCGAAGATCTCCAGCTTGTAGCTGAAGAGCAGCAGGAACAGCTGGGCGGTGAAGAAGATCGGCAGCGAGACGCCGGCGAGCGCGCCGCCCATGGCGGCCCGGTCGAAGAACGAGCCGGGCTTGAGCGCCGAGATGACGCCGACGACGATGCCGGACACCAGCCACAGCACGGCGGCGCCGATGGCGAGCGAGATGGTGATCGGAAGCCGGTCGACGAGCTGCGGCCAGACCTCCAGGTTGGTCTTGAAGGAGTAGCCGAAGCAGGGCATGTCGCACCGGACGGTGCTGGGGCCCCGCTCGTAGGTGGCGCCGGTGACGATCCCCTTGATGAAGTCCCAGTACTGGAGGTAGACCGGTTCGTCGAGGCCAAGGTTCCGCTTGACCGCTTCGATGTCCTCGGGCGTGGGGTTCTTGCCGATGTACTGCTGGGCGAGCTGATCGGCGGTCTGTCCGGCCAGCTTCGGCAGGATGAAGAAGATGCCGAAGGTGACCGCCGTGACGACCAGCAGCAGGATCACTGCCGCGATCAGCCGGCGGATGATGTACGAGATCACGGGGACCGGCGCCGGTGCCCGCGGGCCGCGTCGCGCTGAACGCGGAGGCCCGCGGGCACCAATGCCTTCACCTGCCTTCCGGGGCTACTTCTTCGTGGTGCCGATGTTGAGGTAGTCGTACTGACCGCTCCAGGCCGCGGAGGCGGTCATGTTGGTGCCGTGGGGCGAGCGGTAGTTCAGGACCTTGAAGTACGACAGCGGGACGATGGCCGCCTGCTCCATGACCTTCTTGTCGACCTGGACGTACGCCGCGTTGCGCGCGTTCTCGTCCGTGTTGGCGATGGCGTCGTCCAGCAGCTTGTTGATCGCCGGGTCGTTCAGCTCGGAGAGGTTGGTGTTTCCGGACTGACCGATGGCCTTGCCGTGGACGATCTGCTGGAGGAAGCCGTAGCCGGTCGGCCAGTCGGCACCCCACTGCATCATGATCAGGCCGATGTTCTCCTTCTTGGTGAAGGACGGGACACCGGCGTAGTCGGAGAAGTACTTCGACGACGGGTACTGCTTGATCTTGGCGTCGATGCCGACCTTCTTCAGCGACGCGACGACGGCGGTGGCGGCGTCGACCTCGGTCTGGCGGTCGCTTCGCGCGGAGATGAAGGTGGAGATCTTCTCCTGGCCGCAGGCCTTCAGGTGCTGCTTGGCCTTGGCGGCGTCACCCTTGTTGCCCTCGCTGGGGTACAGGTCGAACTTCTCGTGGCCGGGGAGGTCGTTCGGCATCACGGTGCTGGCGATGTCACCGCGGATGGGGCCGCCCATCGAGGTCTGGACGGAGACCTTGTCGATGGCGTACTGCACGGCCTTGCGGCACTCGACGTTGTCGAACGGCTTCACCTTGGTGTTGATCGCCGTGTAGACGAGCCGGCCACCGTAGGTGTTGTCCGTGTTGGCCTTGAGGTCTTCCTTGGCCAGGATCTGCGCCTGCGTCTGGGCGTCGACACCGCCGCCCTTGAGGTCGGCGATGATGTCGCCGGACATCAGGTCCTTGTCGATGGTGGCCTGGTTGACCTTGAGGTTCAGGACGATCTTGTCCGGGTACTGCTTGCGCAGCGGGTCGGTCTTGGCGTCCCAGTGCTCGTTGCGGACGAGGACGACCTGCTTGCCGTCCTCATACGTCTCGAACTTGTACGAGCCCGAGGAGACGACGGACTTGGTGTAGTCCGAGCCCTTGTCCTTGGCCTTCGGCACCGGGGCGGTCTGCGGGGCGCTGACCAGGTAGTCGAAGTCCGCGAACGGCCTCTTGAGCTTGAAGACGATGGTGTGGTCGTCGGGCGTCTGGATGGACGCGAGACCCTTGTCGCTCTTGTCCTTGTACGGACCCTTGTACTTGGTGGGGTCGTCGAGGAGCTGCTGGAAGTAGTTCGGGCCGTTGGAGAGCACGTCACGCGCGAAGTTGGAGCGCTCGACGGCGTACTTGACGTCCTTGGCCGTGACCGGCGTGCCGTCGCTGTACTTGACGCCCTTGCGGATCTTGTACGTCCAGGTCTTGCCGCCGTCGCTGGGCGTGCCCATGCCCTCGGCGAGGTCGGGGACGAGCTCGTTGCCCTTCTCGCCGGGGCCCGGCTTGAAGGTCGTCAGCGGACGCGCGTACAGCCGGCTGAAGTTGTAGAGGAACGAGTAGTACGTGTTGCCCGGGTCGAACGACTCGGGGGCGTCGGCCATCGCGTAGGTGACCGTGCCGCCCTTCTTGTCCGAGGCGTTGACGACACCGGTCGTCGCGGCGTTCGCCTTGGCATTGCCCTTGGCACTCGAGTCGCCGTCATCCGCCTTGCTGCAGCCCGCGAGGAGCAGGCTGGCACTGCTGACGACCGCGATCGCGGCCACTGCTGACCTTCGCATTTTCGTCGAACTCCCCTTTGTTTTCGGAAACTTGTCGGTACGGTCCCGGACCGGTGGTGCGGCCGCCTTGGATGACGTGGCAGACGTCAGCGGCTGCGCGGGTCGAGAGCGTCCCGAAGGCCATCACCGAGCAGGTTGAAGGCCAGTACGGTGATGAAGATCGCGAGGCCGGGGACGAGCATGAACTGCGGATCAACCTCGAAGAAGGTGACCGCCTCCCTCAGCATGCCGCCCCATGAGGCCTGCGGTGGCTGGATTCCGACACCGAGGAAGCTCAGCGACGCCTCGAAGATGATGTTGGTCGGAATGAGCAGTGTCGCGTAGACGGTGATCGGCCCCACGAGGTTCGGCAGCAGCTCGCGGAAGAGGATGTACGGGCCCCTGGCCCCCATCCCGCGCGAGGCGTCGATGAACTCCCGTTCCCGCAGGGCCAGGGTCTGGCCGCGCACGATACGGGCCATGTAGGGCCAGTTGAAGAACCCGATCACGAAGATCAGCACGCTGATGTGCAGCGGCAGGCCCTCCAGGCCGAAGGCGCCGCCCTGGAGGGTCGCCGAGATGGCGATGGCGAACAGCAGCAGCGGGAAGGCGAGGAACGTGTCCATGAGCCGGCTGATGACGGTGTCCACCCGGCCGCCGTAGTACCCGGCGATCAGACCGAGCACCACACCGATGACGTTGGACAGGATCGTCGCGCCGAAGGCGACGACCAGCGAGACCCAGGATCCCTCCAGGATGCGGGCGAGGATGTCACGGCCGAACTTCGGGTCGACGCCCAGCGGGTGGTCCCAGCTCATCCCGCCGAATCCGCCCTTGGGGAGGGAGGTGTTGGGATCGACCAGGTCCTGCTGGAAGGCGTTCGGGTCGAGGCCCAGCAGCGACTGGAGCGGCCGGGACAGCAGAGCGATCAGAATGAGCAGAATGACGACCACTCCGCCGGTGACCGCCATCTTGTCCCGCTTGAAGCGGGTCCAGGCGATCTGACCGAGTGAACGACCTTCGATCTGCTTGGACTTGACGCCTTCAAGTACGGCCTCAGGCGCCGCCTCGGCCTGTGATCCGGTGGTCTCAATGGGTGCGGTCATCGTCCCTCGTGCTCGCCCGTGCCGACGGTCGCCGACAGTGCTCGACGGACCGCCCGGGTCTGCGGCGCGGTCCGTTCAGGGGATGCGCGAATGCGCTGCACGCATGTGCGACCACCCCTGGTTGGGGGGAGTCTTCAATGGGTTCACGATCACCCGCCAGACCTCACGGTGAATGTTTGCGCAACCGTGATGCGGGTTGTCGGCTTCCGTTATCCGGACGAGGTGATCGCCTCAGCGGACCAACTCGGCCGCTATTCCATCGAAACGGACAAGCGGGAGCGTCAGCCGCGGGGCGGGTATCCGTACCCCGTACCGGGCACGACGGGCGCGGTGGCGTGGGCCTCGCGGTCGTAGAAGGGGCGGGCGTTGGCCCGCATCCACATGGTCACCGGGTCGTACTCGTCGGACATCGCGACCGTGGAGACGGGCAAGCCGTCCGGGACGGCGGCGATGGACTGCTGCATCATCGCGCGCACCGCGTCGACGGACGCCTGCCCGGTGTCGTACAGGTCCAGGCCGATGGCGAGGTACGGGGTGCCGAGAGCGGGCTGGACCCAGGCGCGGCGCAGCGAGCGGACGGCGGGGGTGCGGTGGGCGTTCTGGGTGAGCAGGGCGTAGAACTGCGGCAGTTGGATGCCCGGTTCGGACAGCTTCAGCGGCCCGGCGGGCATCCGGTCGAGTCCGGTGGCGATCCGGCGCAGGTCGGGCCAGGGGATGCCGACACCGCCGCCCGGAGCGTGCGGATTGAGCCAGATGCCCCAGCGGTCGGGGTAGAGGGCGCGGGCGATGTCACGGCCGCCGATGACCTCGTGGGCGCGGTTCCAGCCGGAGACGGCGAGCTCCTGGGCGGAGGTCACGCACGGGGCGTACCCGAGGCCGTCGACCTCCATGTTGCCGTACTGGGCGTCGGGCGAGCCGGCCTGGCCGTGCCAGAGCAGCATCCACAGCCGGCCTTCGGCGAGGGCGTGCAGGAGCGCCTCGTAGGTGTCGTAGCGCCCGGGCGTCACCTGGCTCAGCATGTGCTCGACCCGCTCTGCCGCGTGCCCGGCCGCCGCTCCGGCCGCCGCGGTGCCTGACGCACTCACCCTGGGTCCCGCCCCTCTTCCGTCCACCCGACCAGCTTATGCGTGCCCGCGCTGGTAGAAGGGCCGTACCTTCTCCAGCATCCAGTCGCCCACCGGGTCCTGCGCGATGTCGAGCAGGACCATGTTGACCGGCCACGGCACCTGGATCCGGCCCAGCGCCCGGCCGAGTGCGTCCATCGGTACGTTACGGTCGGCGCCCTCCCAGGAGGAGAGCTGGACGCCGATGAAAAGGGTCGGGCTGCCGCCCTCGATGCTCGCGAGGCAGCGGCGGGCCGTCAGAACGGTGAGCGTGGCGTCGAACTCGGCGGCCGCGGCGGACAGGAAGTCGACCGGGTCCTCCTGCCAGTCCGGCTCGAACAGCCGCACCCGGGCGCCGCTCGCGGGCCCGTCCAGGGGGGTGCGCCCGGTCCGGCACAGCTCGGCGACGGCGGGCGGGGGCAGCGGGGCGCCGACGGCACCGCCCGGGTTCACGGCGATGCCGAGCTGCGGCGGCAGCCCGCGCGCGAACTCGACGGCCGGGGCGACGGCGTAGGCCATGTGTGCGCCGACGCACTGGGTGAACTGCTGCTGGGAGCTGAAGACGGGGACGTATGCCTGCCCTTCGATCTCCAGGGTCGGCAGGTCCAGGTTCGGGCTGTCGGGGGCGCCGCCGTTGGGCAGGGGCACCCAGACGTGGCTGCGGCCCAGCACCTCGACGAGGCGGCCTCCGGCCGCGGGGTTGCCGAGGGAGGCGGCGAGCACCTCTTCGAGCTCATTGCCCGGCCATGCAGTGTCCACTGGTGTTCCTGGTCCTTCCCGCGCGTGCCTTCGCTGCCCGCAGCACCCTAACGCGGGCCCCGCCGCCCGGGTCAGCCGAACGCGATCCGGGCCAGCGCGGACGCCGCCGGCCGGTCCAGCAGCACGGCGGACGCGCACCCACGCGGCACGACGCCCCGCTCCGCGTCCCGCACCAGCCGCCCCACCGCCCTGCGGTGCCGCCCGAAGGCGTACCCCGACACACCGCGGCCCCGCTCGCGCTGCCCCTCGCGGGCCGTGCCGGGCGGGACGTCGAGCAGGATCAGGTGCAGGGCCGTGCCGCGCCGCCGGGCCTCCCGGGCCAGCCAGCGGCGCACCCAGGCCTGCGTGCCGCAGTCGTGGACGACGACGCTCTCACCGGAGCGCAGCGCCCGCCGCAGCCCCGCGTAGTGCGCGAGCCGGACGAGGGGGCGGTAGATCCCGTACGGCAGGATTCCGGGCACCCGCTGCTCCCAGCGCTCCCGGGCGTCCTGCGAGTCGATGCCGCGCCCCTGGGCCGCCCGGGCGATCAGGGTCGACTTGCCGCTGCCCGGCAGGCCCGAGACGACCACCAGGTCACCGGCCGCGAAGGCCAGCGCCCGGGGGCCGCGCCCGCCCCGGTCCCGCAGGTCGCGCACGACCGGCAGGGCGGGCGCCCCGGCCGCCGCCCGCCCCCGGGCGGGCAGGCCCGGCTGCCCGGGCACGCCGGTGGTCGTCGCGTACGCCCCGGTCCGCTGCAACGTCATCGCTACTCCCCCTGCTGGGTCGGCTTGTCCCGACCCTTGCCCAAGAAGTGTAAAGAAAGGGTAATAAGCCACAAGCGATTTGCCGAGGAGGACCCGCATGCAATGATGTGCGCGCCGACGCACACTCGTGCGTTCACAACCGCATACCGGCCGCTTGAATCCGCGCGGGAGAGTCCCGGGTCCCACCCGGGCGCCGAAGGAGCAAGTTCCTCCCTTGAATCTCTCAGGCCCCGTACCGCGTGGATGAGGCAGATCTGAAAAGCGGGCCGCCACGGCGGCTCCACCCAAGGTGCAAGCCGAAGGCCGTCCCCGTACGGTCACGGTGAACCTCTCAGGTTCCGATGACAGATGGGGAGGATCGTCTTCGAGCCATGCCCTGGGAGCCACATCCATGAGCACTGCACCCCGCCTTACCGCCCTCGATGCCGTGCATCGTGCGCTGGGCGCGACCATGACCGACTTCGCGGGCTGGGACATGCCGCTGCGGTACGGGAGCGAGCGCGACGAGCACAACGCCGTCCGTACGAAGGCCGGACTCTTCGACCTCTCCCACATGGGTGAGATCACCGTCACCGGGCCGCAGGCAGCGGACCTCCTGAACTACGCGCTCGTCGGCAACATCGGCAGCGTCGGGGTCGGCCGCGCCCGCTACACGATGATCTGCCAGGAGGACGGCGGCATCCTCGACGACCTGATCGTGTACCGGCTCCAGGAGCAGGAGTACATGGTGGTCGCCAACGCCTCCAACGCGCAGACCGTGCTGGACGCGCTGACCGCCCGCGCCGCCGGGTTCGACGCCGCCGTACGCGACGACCGCGACGCGTACGCGCTGCTCGCCGTGCAGGGCCCGGAGTCCCCCGGCATCCTGAAGTCGCTCACCGACGCCGATCTCGACGGGCTGAAGTACTACGCGGGCCTGCCGGGCACCGTCGCGGGCGTCCCCGCGCTGATCGCCCGCACCGGCTACACGGGGGAGGACGGGTTCGAGCTGTTCGTCGAGCCGCAGCACGCCGAGAAGCTGTGGCAGGCGCTGACCGAGGCGGGCGCCCCGGTCGGCCTGATCCCGTGCGGGCTGTCCTGCCGCGACACGCTGCGCCTGGAGGCGGGCATGCCGCTGTACGGGCACGAGCTGACGACGTCCCTGACCCCGTTCGACGCGGGCCTGGGCCGCGTGGTCAAGTTCGAGAAGGAGGGCGACTTCGTGGGCCGCGAGGCCCTGGCCGCCGCCGCCGAGCGGGCCCAGATCGCCCCGCCGCGCAAGCTGGTCGGCCTGATCGCCCAGGGCCGCCGTGTGCCGCGCGCCGGGATGGCCGTGGTCGCCGGCGGCACGGTGATCGGTGAGGTCACCTCGGGCGCCCCGTCGCCGACGCTCGGCAAGCCGATCGCCATGGCGTACGTGGACGCGGCGCACGCCGCGCCGGGCACCGAGGGGGTCGGGGTCGACATCCGCGGTACCCATGAGCCGTACGAGGTCGTGGCGCTGCCCTTCTACAAGCGCCAGAAGTGACCACCCGCACCACTCCCCCGTTCACCAGCACTCCCCCGCGTACAGGAGAATTCCAGTCATGAGCAACCCCCAGCAGCTGCGCTACAGCAAGGAGCACGAGTGGCTGTCGACCGCCGAGGACGGCGTGTCGACGGTCGGCATCACGGAGCACGCGGCGAACGCGCTCGGCGACGTGGTGTACGTCCAGCTCCCTGAGGTCGGCGACACGGTCACCGCGGGCGAGACCTGCGGTGAGCTGGAGTCGACCAAGTCCGTCAGCGACCTGTACTCCCCGGTGACCGGCGAGGTCGTCGAGGCCAACCAGGACGTCGTCGACGACCCCTCGCTGGTGAACACCGCCCCGTTCGAGGGCGGCTGGCTGTTCAAGGTACGCGTCGCGGAGGAGCCGAAGGACCTGCTCTCCGCCGACGAGTACACCGAGTTCTCCGGCAGCTAAGGACCCCTCCCCGATGTCGCTTCTGAACACCCCTCTCCACGAGCTGGACCCGGACGTCGCCGCCGCCGTCGACGCCGAGCTCCACCGTCAGCAGTCCACCCTCGAGATGATCGCCTCGGAGAACTTCGCTCCGGTCGCGGTCATGGAGGCCCAGGGCTCCGTCCTGACCAACAAGTACGCCGAGGGCTACCCCGGACGCCGCTACTACGGCGGCTGTGAGCACGTCGATGTCGTCGAGCAGATCGCCATCGACCGCATCAAGGCCCTCTTCGGTGCCGAGCACGCCAACGTCCAGCCGCACTCGGGTGCCCAGGCCAACGCCGCCGCGATGTTCGCGCTGCTGAAGCCGGGCGACACGATCATGGGTCTGAACCTGGCCCACGGTGGTCACCTGACCCACGGCATGAAGATCAACTTCTCCGGCAAGCTCTACAACGTCGTCGCGTACCACGTCGACGACGCGACCGGTCAGGTCGACATGGCCGAGGTCGAGCGCCTGGCCAAGGAGTCCAAGCCGAAGCTGATCGTCGCCGGCTGGTCCGCCTACCCCCGCCAGCTGGACTTCGCCGCCTTCCGCCGCATCGCGGACGAGGTCGGCGCGTACCTGATGGTCGACATGGCCCACTTCGCGGGCCTGGTCGCCGCCGGTCTGCACCCCAACCCGGTGCCGCACGCCCACGTGGTCACCACCACCACCCACAAGACGCTGGGCGGCCCGCGCGGTGGCGTGATCCTGTCCACCGCCGAGCTCGCCAAGAAGATCAACTCCGCGGTCTTCCCCGGCCAGCAGGGCGGCCCGCTGGAGCATGTGATCGCCGCCAAGGCCGTGGCGTTCAAGGTCGCCGCGACCGAGGACTTCAAGGAGCGCCAGCAGCGCACCCTGGACGGCGCCCGCATCCTGGCCGAGCGCCTGATCCAGCCGGACGTCACGGAGCACGGCGTGTCGGTCCTGACCGGCGGCACCGACGTGCACCTGGTCCTGGTCGACCTGCGCAACAGCGAGCTGGACGGCCAGCAGGCCGAGGACCGGCTCCACGAGGTCGGCATCACCGTCAACCGCAACGCGATCCCGAACGACCCGCGGCCCCCGATGGTCACCTCGGGCCTGCGGATCGGTACCCCGGCCCTGGCCACCCGTGGCTTCCAGGCCGAGGACTTCACCGAGGTCGCCGACATCATCGCCGAGGCGCTGAAGCCGTCGTACGACGCGGACGCACTCAAGACCCGGGTGTCGGCCCTCGCCGCGAAGCACCCGCTTTACCCTGGTCTGTAGCCCTTACGGCGTTACGTACGTAACAGACTGATCTGCGGGGCACCGCGCACACTGGACAGTGAGTGCGGTGCCCCATCTCTTGCCCCGTCACCCGTCCCACCCGAGCACCACCCGTTGCGCCCCTGCACCACCCCGGCAGACAGCGACGTCTACCAACCAAGGAGTTCCCCGTGGCCATCTCGGTCTTCGACCTGTTCTCGATCGGCATCGGCCCGTCCAGCTCCCACACGGTGGGCCCCATGCGCGCCGCCCGGATGTTCGCCCGACGCCTGAAGAACGAGGGCCTGCTGGCCCCGACCGCCTCGATACGCGCGGAGCTGTACGGCTCGCTGGGCGCGACCGGCCACGGCCACGGCACCCCCAAGGCCGTCCTGCTGGGTCTGGAGGGCAACTCGCCCCGCACGGTCGACGTCGAGACCGCCGACGAGCAGGTCGAGCGGATCAAGGCGGACAAGCGCATCAACCTGCTGGGCGCCCACGAGATCGGCTTCGACTTCGACGAGGACCTGGTCCTGCACCGCCGCAAGGCGCTGCCGTACCACGCCAACGGCATGACCCTGTGGGCGTACGACTCCGACGGCGCCACCCTGCTGGAGAAGACGTACTACTCGGTCGGCGGCGGGTTCGTCGTCGACGAGGCCGCCGTCCAGGGCGAGAACCCGATCGTCCCCGACGACACCGTGCTGAAGTACCCCTTCCGCACCGGTGACGAGCTGCTGCGGCTCACCAAGGAGACCGGCCTGTCGATCTCCGCGCTGATGCTGGAGAACGAGAAGGCCTGGCGCACGGAGCAGGAGATCCGCGAGGGTCTGCTGGAGATCTGGCGCGTCATGCAGGCGTGCGTGGACCGCGGCATGTCCCGGGAGGGCATCCTGCCGGGCGGCCTGAAGGTCCGCCGCCGCGCCGCGAACACCGCGCGCAAGCTGCGCTCCGAGGGCGACTCGCAGGCGCTGGCCATGGAGTGGATCACGCTCTACGCGATGGCCGTGAACGAGGAGAACGCCGCGGGCGGCCGGGTCGTCACGGCCCCGACGAACGGTGCCGCCGGCATCATCCCGGCGGTCCTGCACTACTACATGAACTTCGTGCCCGGCGCGGACGAGGAGGGTGTGGTCCGCTTCCTGCTCGCCGCGGGCGCGATCGGCATGCTCTTCAAGGAGAACGCCTCCATCTCCGGCGCAGAGGTCGGCTGCCAGGGCGAGGTCGGCTCGGCCTGCTCGATGGCGGCGGGCGCGCTCGCCGAGGTGCTGGGCGGCAGCCCCGAACAGGTGGAGAACGCCGCCGAGATCGGCATGGAGCACAACCTCGGCCTGACCTGCGACCCGGTGGGCGGCCTGGTCCAGATCCCGTGCATCGAGCGCAACGGCATGGCGGCGGTCAAGGCGGTCACGGCGGCGCGCATGGCGATGCGTGGCGACGGCAGCCACAAGGTCTCCCTGGACAAGGTCATCAAGACCATGAAGGAGACGGGCGCCGACATGAGCGTGAAGTACAAGGAGACCGCGCGCGGCGGCCTGGCGGTCAACATCATCGAGTGCTGACACGCCGCCCGGAACGTTTCCTTCCGGCGTTCTGCCCGTGATGGGCTCGGCCCATGACAGAGAACGAGACGGTATCGACGTTACGGGGCCGGGCCTCCCGCCGCGCGCTGCTGACCGCCGCGGCGGGCGCAGCCGCGCTCCTCACGAGCGGCACGGCCGGCGCTTCCGCCGCCCACGCTCGCGGGCAGTCGCGCGACGGGGCCGGACCGCGCGGTGGCTCCTCCCGCCGCGCGGCTGCCATCGGGCAGCTGCGGGCGCTGGAGCGCCGGCACGGGGCCCGGCTGGGCGCGGTCGCCCGCAACACGGTCACCGGGGCGACGGTGCTGTACCGGTCCGACGAGCGCTTCCCCATGTGCTCGACGTTCAAGACCCTCGCGGCGGCGGCCGTCCTGCGGGACCTCGACCGGCACGGCGAGGTGCTCGCCAAGCGCATTCGGTACACCGAGGACGACCTCGTGGTGAACTCCGACACGGCGGAGGAGTGCCTGGCCACGGGCATGACCGTCGCGGAGCTGTGCTGGGCCGCCATCTGCCACAGCGACAACACGGCGGCCAACCTGCTCCTGCGCGAACTCGGCGGCCCCACCGCCGTCACCCGGTTCTGCCGCTCCCTCGGGGACGGCACGACCCGGCTCGACCGCTGGGAGCCGGAGCTGAACAGCTGCGAGCCGTGGCGCGTCGAGGACACCACCACGCCCGCGGCCATCGCCGGTACCTACGAGCGGCTGGTGCTCGGTGACGCGCTGAACCGGGGCGACCGGGAGCGGCTGACCGGCTGGCTGCTGGGCAACACCACCAGCACCCACCGGTTCCGCAAGGGGCTGCCGGAGGACTGGCGGCTGGCCGACAAGACGGGCGGCGGCTCGTACGGCACCAACAACGACGTCGGCGTCGCCTGGACGCCACAGGGCGCCCCGGTCGTCCTCGCCGTGCTGACCACCAAGCCGGAGCAGGACGCCCCCGCGGACGACCCGCTGGTCGCCCGTGCGGCGACGGTGCTGGCCGCGGCCGTCACCTGAGCACCGCGGAGTGCACGCTGAGCCAGTGGGGGTCGGGCACCACGGTCAGGATCGCGGAGACCAGCACGACCCCCGCCAGCGCCGCCGCTTCGGCGCCGGCGGGGCGCGTCGCGTCACCGCCGCCGCGCAGCCGCCGGCGGGCGGCCAGCGCCAGGACGCTCACCAGGGCCACCAGCGCCAGCTTGGCGATCAGGACCCTGCCGTACGCCGAGGTGAACACCGCCTCGGCGGGCAGGCGGCGCAGCGTCGAGCAGGTGCCGGTGACGGCGAGCGCGGCGTACAGCCAGACGGCGAGCCGGGCGTACCGGGCCGGCACGTCCCGGCCGCCGCCGCGCAGCCACGCCGTCCGCAGCACGTGGAACAGCCCGCCCGCCCACAGGGAGGCGGCGGTGAGGTGGACCACCGTGAGGGCGGTGCCCAGCTCCGGGGTGTACGGCTCGGGATGGGCGCGCAGCGCCTCCGCGCCGACCACCAGGGCCAGCGGGACGACCGCCCGGCCGGGGCGCCCCAGCGCGGCGCATCCGGCCGCCAGCGCGAAGCCGTTGGCCATGGCCAGCAGCAGCCGGCCGTCCCTGGTCCCGTACGTGGCGGTGAGGTCCAGGTCGCTGATGTCGGCCAGCAGCACGATCTGCCCGGCCGACGCGGCGGCCCCGCCGAGGGCGGCCCACACGGCGCAGGAGCGGGGCGTACGCCCGGGGCCGGCGAGCCGGGCACCGACCAGTTCGCCGAGGTGCAGGGCGAGGGCGGCGAAGACGGCGACGCGCAGCACGGTCGTCGCCCCGGCCGCCGGGATGTGCAGCTCTCCGGTGCCGCGCGCGGCGATGCCCGCGCCGAACAGCGCCACGGCCACCGCCACGAGCGCACCGATGACGAGCGCGGTACGAGTACGGCGCCGCCCGGATCGCCGGGCGGCGCCGTCTTCCGTGTGTACGGTCACGCCTTGTTCAGGTGCGTCCAGAACTCGTCGAAGGTGAGCAGCCCGTCACCGTTGCCGTCCTGCGCGTTGATCACGGCCTGGGCAACGGTCTCCGTGACGTTGAAGTCGCCCAGCTGCGCCATGACGCTCTTGTACTCGGCGGCCGAGATGAGCCCGTCCCCGTTCACGTCGTACCGCTCGAACGCCTTGCGCGCCGCCTCGATGTCCGCCACTGGTCCACCCCTTCTTGGTGCATAACTGACGCCGGTCAGATTATCGGCAGGTGCTGGGGAAGGAGCTCGGGGGCCATGGTCCACCATGGAGGCATGAGTGACGAGGTGGCGCGGATCCTTGCGGCGGCTTCCCGGGGGGAGTTCCCGCCCGCGGACGGCACGGTCACGGTGGTCGCGCAGCCGAACGAGCGCGACGCCGGGGTGCTGGCCTTCACGGCGCACTCGGTGGTCTTCACGGACGAGGACCCCGACTGGGTGCGGGCCGAGTTGGCGGCCACGTCGAGCGACGCTCTGGCCGCCGCGATGAACCCGGTGTTCCTCGCCCGGCTGATGGCCCGTCGCGGCCGGCACATGAACACCATCGACCTGCTGACCGTCGCCGACGCGCTGCCCGGCCCGCCGCCCGTCGCACTGCGCGAGATCGTCGACCCGGAGCACCCCCGGGTCGCCCGGGCGGTGAAGTTCCGTGACGGCGTACGGGTCTGGGCGGCCGACGGCGGCGTGGTCGTACTCGGGCGGGGCGTCGCGGGCCGCTGGGAGGCGGCCGTGGAGGTCGACGAGGACGCCAGGGGCCGGGGGCTGGGCCGGGACCTGGCGGTCGCGGCCCGCCACCTGGTGCCCGGCCCGGTGGTGTGGGCCCAGCAGTCCCCGGGCAACGCCCGCAGCGTCCGCACCTTCCAGGCCGCCGGTTATCGCCCGGTCGGCTCGGAGGCGCTGTTCATCGCGGGCTGAGCGGCTGAGCGGAATGAGCGGGAGCGCGGCCGGTGGCGCGTCAGCGGAAGACGCCCGTGTGGCCGAGCGAGTACCGGCCGGGCTGGGGGTAGACGGCCAGGCCGTGCGGGCCGCCGCCCACCGGGATCCGGGCCAGTTGCTTCCCGGTCCTGGTGTCGATCGCGTACACCTCCGAGTCGTACCGCCCGGAGAGCCAGAGCACCTTGCCGTCGGCCGAGACCCCGCCCATGTCCGGTGAACCGCCGTCCGGCAGCCACCACTTCTTGGTCAGTTCGTTCCGCGCGAAGTCGAACACGGAGACGGAGCCCTCGCCCCGGTTGGGGATGTACATCTCCTTGGAGTCGCGGGAGACGTACAGGCCGTGGGCGCCCTTGCCGGTGGGCAGGAGCCGGGGGGTGGCGAAGGAGTCGCCGTCCAGGACCCACACGCCGTGCGCCATCATGTCGGCGACGTAGAAGGTCTTTCCGTCCGGTGAGACCTTCACGTCCTGCGGCATGGCGCCCTGGAAGGGGAGCTTCTGCTGGGCGACGACCTTCATCCGTTCGGTGTCGACCTTGAGCAGTTCGCCGGAGAACTCGCAGCTGACGATGAAGTACCGGCCGTCGGCGGAGAAGTCGGCGTGGTTGACGCCGTAGCAGGTCACCGGCTCGGTGTGGCGCCGTTCCATGGTGTGCGGGTCGCGGAAGACCAGCTCCCGGTCGAGGGAGGCCATGACGACGGCGTACTTGCCGTTGGGCGTGAAGTACAGGTTGTACGGGTCGTGCACGTCGACGTCCTTGCCCCGGGTGCCGGTGGCGGGGTCGATGGGGGTGAGGGTGTGGCCCCGGTTGTTGTTGACCCAGAGCGTCTTGAGGTCCCAGGACGGCACGACGTGCTGCGGCTGGACGCCGACCGGGATGGTCTCGACGACCTTGTACGTCCTGGGGTCGATGACCGAGACGGTGTTGGACAGGGTGTTGGGGACGTACACCCGCGACGGGAAGCCCTTGACCACCGGGGACAGCCGGCCCGGGCGGTCGGCCGCGTAGATGTCCCGGGGATCCAGGACGGGCGGCATACCCGGCAGCCCCGCCGGGGCGGTCTTCTTCGGTACGGAGACGGGGACGGCGGTACCGCGCGCCTCCGGCCGGTTCTCGCCGCCGCTGCCGCACCCGGGGAGCGTCGCCGCGACGGCGAGCAGGGCGGCGGCCGCGAGGAGGCTCTTCGATCGCTTCGTCAGGTGCAGCATCGTCACGCGCCCCATTAGGGCGCCGGGGCCTCCGGTCCGCTGCCTCAGTGATGTCACCGGTCCACGTCAACGGCCCACCCGGTCGATGAATCACGCATCAGAACCCATATTTATTCATGGTTTATGAGGCTCGTGGCTCATCTCACCTGCGATTCATTCCCCGACTGGACCGATTTGCTGATTTTGACGCGGTTTGGTCTTTTGGTGGCAAGGCCCCCTGTCTGCCATAGTCGGAGACACACGACCCCCATTGACCCGGGCCAGGTCGTCCAGCGGCCGTGGATACACCCCCCAAGTCCACGACGCCCTTCATGGAAGCCCCCGCGGCGCCTCATCACGGCGCGAGGGGGCTTCCGTGCTTCGGGGCGGCCATGACCGTCAGTGGTCGGAGACCCGCATCTCGAACCAGGTGGTCTTGCCGCGCGGGAGCAGGTCCACACCCCAGCGGTCGGAGAGCTTGTCGACGAGGAAGAGCCCACGGCCGCTGGTGTCCATCTCGTGCACCGGCATCAGACAGGGCAGCCCGCGTGACGGGTCGCGCACTTCGATCCGGAGCCAGCCGCGGCGGCGCAGCATCCGCAGGCCGAAGACGCGCGCCCCGGTGTGCCGGACGGCGTTGCCGACGAGCTCGGAGACGAGGAGGACCGCGTGCTCGGCGGTCTGCGGGGGGAGGCCCCACTGGCGGAGCACGACGCACTGGGTGAGCCGGCGGGCGGTCGCGGCGGATTCGGGGCGGGACGGCAGCCGCACCTCTTCCTCCGTCGGGTTGCCGAACAGTTCGAGCGCCTTGAGCGCCTGTTCGTCATCCGCGGCGGGTACCCACCGCGCGGCGGTAGCGCTGCCGCGCTGCCCCGGTTGCTCTACACCTTCCAGCCCCGCCATGCCCACCATCATGGCCGCCCGACGGCCTCCGCGTGGCCGTTCCTCCGGAATCGATGCCCCGGAACAGAGAGCTCCTGGGGCATCGCCCGGCATATGACGTTGGCACACAGAGTCCGGAAAGATGGTTCTGACCTGCGGCGACACCGCCGACACCAAAGAGTGGACCGGCCGTACGACGCACCGCGCTCAAGGCCCGGTCAAGGCTGCCCAAACCACCCACACGGCTGACAACTCGCTTTCGATCAGAGGAACTTGGCCTTGCCGGGCCCTTCCTCCACGAAGCTGCGCATGCCGCGCTCCCGGTCCTCCGTGGCGAACAGCCCGGCGAACCAATTGCGTTCGACGGTCAGGCCCGTGTCGATATCGGTCTCCAGGCCCGCGTCGATGGACTCCTTGGCCGCACGCAACGCCAGCGCGGGTCCCTGGGCCAGCTTGGCGGCCCACGCGTGCGCCTGCTCGTACACCTCGGCCGCCGGTACGACCCGGTCGACGAGACCGATCGTGAGCGCCTCGTCGGCCTTCACATGACGGCCCGTGAAGATCAGGTCCTTGGCCTTGGACGGGCCGACGAGGCGGGCGAGCCGCTGCGTACCGCCCGCGCCGGGGATGAGCCCCAGCAGGATCTCGGGCTGGCCCAGCTTGGCGTTGTCACCGGCGATCCGGAAGTCGGCGCACAGCGCCAGCTCGCAGCCGCCGCCCAGGGCGTACCCGGTGACGGCGGCGACGACGGGCTTGGGGATGCGGGCGACGGCGGTGAACGAGTCCTGGAGGGCCTTGGAGCGCAGCACCATGGCCGCGTGGTCCATCACCTGCATCTCCTTGATGTCCGCGCCGGCCGCGAACACCTTCTCGCCGCCGTACAGCACCACGGCGCGGACGTCGTCGCGGCGGCTCGCCTCCTCGGCGAGCTCGCGCAGCCGGTCCTGGGTGGCGATGTCCAGCGCGTTCATCGGCGGGCGGTCCAGGCGGATGGTGCCGACGCCTTCGGAGACTTCGAGAGTGACTGTCATGGAGGGCAGGTTAGCCGCCGTTAACGCGTACGGGCCCGGTGCTGTTCCTCACAGCACCGGGCCCGTACGCGTCAGGCGTTACTTGATCCACTCCGACCAGGGCATGTTCCACCCGTTGAGGCCGTTCTCCGGCTGGATCTGCTTGTCCTTGGAGTTCTTCACGACCACCACGTCACCGATGATCGAGTTGTTGTAGAACCAGGCCGCCGGGGTCGAGCCGTCGTAGGCGCCCCGCACGTCCCGCAGACCCACGCAGCCGTGGCTGACGTTGGCCGAGCCGAACGTGCCGGCCGACGCCCAGTAGTTGCCGTGGACGAAGGTGCCCGAGGTGGACAGGCGCATCGCGTGCGGCACGTCCTTGATGTCGTACTCGCCGCCGAAGCCCACGGTGGCGCCGTTCATCCGGGTCACCTTGTACTTCTCGCTGATGACCATCTGGCCGTTGTACGTCGTCGTCGACGGCGCGCCGGCGGTGATCGGGATGGTCTTGATCAGCTTCCCGTCACGGACGACCTTCATGGTCTTCTCGCTCGCGTCGACCGTGGAGACCTGGCTGCGGCCGACGGTGAACTTCACCGTCTTGGCCTGCTTGCCGTACACGCCCGGACGGCCCTCGACGCCGTCCAGGTTCAGCCGCACGGTCACCTTGGTACCCGCCGCCCAGTACTTCTTGGGGCGGAAGTCGAGGCGGTCGTTGCCGAACCAGTGACCCTCGATCGGCACGGACGGCTCGGCGGTCACCTTGATGGCCTTCTCCACGGCCTCCGGGTTGGTGATGCCGCGCGTGAAGTTGATGGACACCGGCATGCCGACGCCGACGGTCGAGCCGTCCTCCGGCGTGTAGTGGCCGATGAAGGTGTTCTTCGGCACGAGGGTGGTGAAGGTGGTGTCCTTGGCCGACTCGCGTCCGTCGGCGTCCTTGGCGACCGCGTGGACCTTGTATTTGGTGGCGGCGGCCAGGTGCCGTACCGGCTCCCAGCTGGTGCCGTCGGCGGTCAGCCTGCCCTCGACCTGGTTGCCCTTGGGGTCGGCGACGGTGACCGTGGTCAGCTTGCCCTTCTCGGCGGTGACCTTCAGTGCGCCGCTCGTCGCGACCGACGCGGCACCGTCCTTGGGTGCGATGGTGACGACGGCCTGCGAGGCCGCGTTCTCCACCTTCGCACCGTCCCTGGCCTTCTCCCCGCCCTTGCCGCTGTCGGCGGACCCCGATCCTCCACACGCCGTCACCAGCAGCAGCAACGCCCCCAGCACCAGAGCCGGCAGACCCTTGCCGGCTCCGGATCCGCGCCTGCCCGCCCCGGCCGATGCCCCCGATATCGGCTGCACGTTCACTTTGCTGTTCTCCCCTCGCACGGCCTGGCCCCGCCACGGCCCGCACCCCCGCACGCCACACGCGCGTGCACCGCGATAGATAATCACACCGCGGGCGCCCCGGAGCGCCCGCGAATGTCACCGTTCAGTCCCAACGTGTCCAGGACCGGGGGGGGCGCCATGCCGGATCCCGCCGGCACGGCGAGGGTCGGCCGTGGCCGACCGGGGTCACCGCAGGGCGGAACCGGCCCTCCAGCGGGTCCAGTCCATGTTCCAGCCGCCCAGGCCGTTGTCGGGAGAGACCTTCCGGTCTTTGGAGTTGACCACCTCCACGACGTCCCCGATCAGCGTCCGGTCGAAGAACCAGCCCGCCGGGGAATCCGCGCTCCCGCCCTTCACATCGCGCAGCCCCACACACCCGTGGCTGACGTTGGCCCTGCCGAAGGTGGACTCGGGCGCCCAGTAGTTGCCGTGCAGGAAGGTCCCCGAGTCGGTCAGCCGCATCGCGTGCGGGACGTCCTTGATGTCGTACTCGCCCTTGCCGTCCTTGTCCTTGAAACCCACCGTGGCACCGTTCATCCGGGTCACGTCGAACAGCTCCGTCACCACCATCCTCCCGTTGTACGTGGTGGTCTTCGGCGCCCCGGCCGTGATCGGCAGCGTGGTGACGAGCCGGCCGTCGCGCCGTACCTCCATGGTGTGCTTCTCCGCGTCCACCCGGGAGATCTGCGAGCGGCCGACCGTGAAGCCCACGGTCTTCCGCTGGATGCCGTACACGCCCGGCGCCGCCTCCACATCGCGCAGCCGCAGGTCGACGGTGACCTCCGTGCCCGGCTTCCAGTACGCGCGCGGCCGGAAGTCCAGGCGTTCCTTGCCGAACCAGTGGCCCACCACCTCCACCGGCGGCCGGGAGGTGACCCGGATGGCACGCTCGACGGCCGCGCGGTTCTCGATCGGCCGGCTGAAACCGAAGGAGACGATCATGCCGGTGCCGACGGTGGAGCGGTTCTCCGGCTTGAAGTAGCCGATGAACCGGTGCTCGGGGACCGCGGTGGTGAACGTGGTGTGCCGGGCCGAGCGCCGGCCGTGCCCGTCCAGCGCGACCGCGTCCACCCTGTACTTGGCCGCCAGCGCGAGCCGCGTACCGGGGACGGGGCGCCAGCGCAGCCCGTCCTCCGAGATGGCGCCCGGCACCCGGACCGGCCGGTCGTCCTCGACCTTGACCACCTCGACCCGCTCCAGGCGCCCGCTGGGTACGCGCACCTCCACCCTGCCGTCCGGGGCCACGCCCTTCGCACCGTCGTCCGGCATCACCCGGATGGTGTCCTCCGGCGACCGCCCCTTGTCGCCCATGCCGATGTCCAGACCGCCGCCGCCGGTGCACCCCGCCGCCCCCGCCATCAGCCCTGCACATGTCACGGCAGCGGCGATGCCGAGCCCTGCCCGCTTCAGTACGTGTCTCACGATGCGACCAACGACTGCCACCCTCCAGGGGAAACGTGAGTGCGGGTCATGTTGGGAGCCGGGCAGTCCGGGCAGAACAGGTGAAGGACCATGTGCGGGGCCGCGGCCGGGACGCCGCGCGCCCCGCGCCTCATGGAGCCGGACGAGCCGCAGGAGGCCGGCAGGTGTCGAGCGCAGCCGAGCAGCAGGCAGTGCAGCGTGCGGTGGGTGACGCACTGCTGGACGGGAGGGCCGCCCCCGCCGGGGCGCGGCGCCAAGGGCTGAACGGGCTCCCCCGGGACCCCGGCGCGCCCGCCCCACCCGTATGGCCGGGCGCGCCCACGCCACTGGGCGCCCGCTTCCGGGCCGGACCGGGCGGGGCCACGGGGACGAACTTCGCGCTCTGGGCGGGTGGGGCGGAAGCGGTCGAGCTGTGCCTGTTCGACGAGGACGGCACCGAGACCCGGCTGCCGCTGACCGAACTGACGCACGAGATCTGGCACGGCTTCGTCCCGGGCGTACGGCCGGGCCAGCGGTACGGCTACCGGGTGCACGGCCGCTGGGACCCGTGGACGGGCGCCCGCTGGAACCCGGCGAAGCTGCTCCTGGACCCGTACGCGCGGGCGGTCGACGGAGACTTCACCCTGCCGCCCGAGGTGTACGGGCATGTGCGGGACTGGCCCGAGCAGCATGTCGCCGACACGGTGCGCGACACCCGGGACTCCGCCCCGTACGTCCCCAAGGGCGTCGTCGTCCACGACGACGACGACTGGTCCGACGACCGGCGGCCCAAGACACCGTGGGCGGACTCGGTCATCTACGAGGTGCACGTACGCGGCTTCACCAAGCGCCACCCGGGCATCCCGGAGGAGCTGCGCGGTACCTACGCGGGCCTCGCCCACCCGGCGGCGATCGAGCACCTGGTGGCCCTCGGGGTGACGGCGGTGGAGTTGTTGCCGGTGCACCAGTTCGCGCACGAGGACCACCTGCTGCGGCGCGGGCTGAAGAACTACTGGGGCTACAACTCCATCGGATACTTCGCGCCGCACGCCGCGTACAGCGCGTCGGGCACGACCGGGCAGCAGGTCGGTGAGTTCAAGCGGATGGTCAAGGCGCTGCACGCGGCCGGCATCGAGGTCGTCCTCGACGTGGTCTACAACCACACGGCCGAGGCGAGCGAGCTGGGCCCCATGCTGTCGCTGCGCGGCATCGACAACCGCGGCTACTACCGGCTGGCCGCCGACCCCCGCCGGTACGCCGACTACACGGGCTGCGGCAACACCCTGCACGTCGTCCAGCCGCACGTGCTGCGCCTGATCACCGACTCGCTGCGCTACTGGGTCACGGAGATGGGCGTCGACGGCTTCCGCTTCGACCTGGCGGCGGCGCTGGCCCGCTCCATGCACGACGTCGACATGCTCTCGCCCTTCCTCGCGACGATCGCCCAGGACCCGGTGCTGCGGCGCGTGAAGCTGATCGCCGAGCCGTGGGACGTGGGCAACGGCGGCTACCAGGTGGGCGCCTTCCCGCCGCTGTGGACCGAGTGGAACGACCGCTACCGGGACGCCGTCCGCGACTTCTGGCGCGGCGCCCTGCCCGACGTACGGGACCTGGGCTACCGGCTGTCGGGCTCGAGCGACCTGTACGCGTGGGGCGGGCGGCGGCCGTACGCCTCCGTCAACTTCATCACCGCCCACGACGGCTTCACGCTGCGCGACCTGGTGTCGTACGAGCACAAGCACAACGAGGCCAACGGCGAGGGCAACCGGGACGGCACCAACGACAACCGGGCCTGGAACTGCGGCGCCGAGGGCGAGACGGACGACCCGGACATCAACGCGCTGCGCCGGCGGCAGGTGCGCAACCTGCTCACCACCCTGCTGCTGTCGACGGGCGTGCCGATGCTCGTCGCGGGCGACGAGATGGGCCGCACCCAGGGCGGCAACAACAACGCCTACTGCCAGGACAACGAGATCGGCTGGGTCGACTGGTCCTTGCCGGAACAACCGGGTCCCAAGGGGCTGCTGGAGCTGACGTCCCGGCTGCTGGCGCTGCGCCACGCCCACCCGGTGCTGCGGCGCCGGGCGTTCTTCTCGGGCCGCCCGCAGGGCGCGGACGGGCTGCGGGACCTGGCGTGGTTCACGGTGGCGGGCACGGAGATGACGGAGGCGGACTGGTACGCGCGGACCGCGACGATCGGGATGTACCTGTCGGGGCGGGACATCCCGGGCCGGGACGCGCGCGGGGAGCCCATCACGGACGACAGCTTCCTGGCGGTCCTCCACGCGGGTGCCGAGCCGGTCGGCTTCCGCCTCCCGGGCCCGCCGTGGGCGGCGGCGTACGAGCTGGTGGTGGACACCTCGCGGGAGGACCAGTCCGAGGCGCCGGGCACGGTGTGTCCGGGCGGGGAGGTGGTGACGGTGCCGGCGCGGTCGGTGCTGCTGCTGAGGGTGCGGGACTGACTACCCGAGGATCCCGCGTTCGTACCCGGCGGCGACCGCCGCGGCGCGGTCGCCCACGCCGAGCTTGCCGTAGATGTGGGTGAGGTGCGTCTTCACGGTGGCCTCGCTGATGAACAGCTCGGCCGCGATCCGCCGGTTGGAGGTGCCCTTGGCGACGAGCCCCAGGACCTCTCTTTCGCGGGCGGACAGCGCCTCGGCGCGGGTGCCGCCGGGCGCGGTCGGGGAGCGGACGGCGCAGACCAGGCGGGACGCGACGGCGGGCGACAGGACGGTGCGGCCGTCGGCGGCGGCCCGGACGGCCGTGAACAGCTCCTCGCGCGGCGCGTCCTTGAGGAGGTAGCCCGTGGCGCCCGCCTCGATGGCGGGAATCGTGTCGGAGTCCGTGTCGTAGGTGGTGAGGACGAGGACCTTCGTGCGGGCGCCGCGCCGGGTCAGCTCCCTGATGGCGTCCACCCCGCTGCCGCCCGGCATGCGCAGGTCCATCAGGACGACGTCCGGGTCCAGGCGCATCGCGCACGCCACGCCCTCGACACCGCCGGACGCCTCGCCGAGCACCTCGAAGCCCGGCTCGGTGGTGAACATGCCGCGCAGCCCGTCCCGTACGACGGGGTGGTCGTCGACGATCAGCAGGGTGATCACGCGGTCAGCCATGGGACACCAACGGTACGCGAGCCGACACCGCCGTACCGCCGTCCGATTCGGATTCGACCGACACGGTGCCGGCGAGGCGGGCGGCACGGGCGCGCATGCCGTCCAGCCCGAAGCCGCCGGTGCCGGAGCGGGGCGGCACGGCGGCGGGCTCGAAGCCGCGGCCGTCGTCGCGTACGTCCAGGGTGACCTCGTCGCCCATGTAGGACAGGGTGACGCCGGTGCGGGTGGCGCCCGCGTGCCGAGCGGTGTTGGCGAGGGCCTCCTCGGCGATGCGGAGGAGCGTGGCGGCGACCTCCTCGTGCAGGGGCTCCTCGGTACCGGTGACGGTGAACCGGGCGGCGACCCCGGTGCGTTCGGACCAGTCGGTCACCGTCTTGTGGAGCGCTTCGGGGAGGGTGCCGTGCTCCAGGGCGGCAGGGCCGAGGTTCTGCACGGAACGGCGTGCCTCGCCCAGGCTGTGGCGGGCCAGTGCGGTGGCGCGCTCCAGGTGCACGCGCGCGAGGCGGGGGTCCGGGGCGGCGGAGACGACCTGGAGCTGGGTGATGATGCCCGTCAGGCCCTGGGCGATCGTGTCGTGGATCTCGGCGGCCAGCCGGCGGCGCTCGTCGGCGACGCCCGCCTCCCGGGCCTGCACGAGGAGCTGGGCGTGCAGGCCCGCGTTCTCGGCGAGGGCCTGTTCCAGGCGGGCGTTGGCGCGTTCCAGTTCGGCGATGGTGGCGGCCCGCTCGGCGGTCCGCTCGGCCTCCTTGTCGCCGAGGTGGGCGAAGACCAGGGCGAGGCAGACGTTGAGGACGAGCAGGGCGGCGAACAGCACCCACTGGAGGGCGGAGGCCGGCGGCAGACCGCCGGACTGGGAGCCGGCCATGACGACGGCCGTGGCGAGGAGTCCGAGGCGGGCCCGCCGGGCGGGCAGCAGCCGCCCGGCGTCGAAGTAGCCGATGACGGCGTAGATGGAGAACAGCGGGTTGAACCAGGAGAGCGCGGCGGCCAGCACGGTCCGTACGGCGAAGTACACCTGCCCCCGTACCGGGTGGCCCGGCCGAGGCTCGCCCCACCCCGCCTGGAGGGCGAGGACGGCCAGGACGAGCCCGCCGGCTGCGTACGTCTCGCTCCGGGTCATGAAGAAGTCCGACGTCACCGCCCCGATGGCGGTGGCCAGGGCCAGCAGGCCGTAGGGGCCCCAGCGGAAGAACCTGTCCCAGCGCTCCTCGACGGTCGTCGGTGTCATGGGGCCAGTCTCCCGGTGGCTCATTCCCAGCGGAACCAGCGGGCGGCCGCCCATGTCAGCAGCGCGGTCCACAGGGTCAGCACGCCCAGGTGCGTCCAGCCGGGCCAGCCGCCCGCCGCCGCGTTGTCCAGCGCCTCGGAGGTCGCGCCGAACGGGGTGAGGTGGACGATGCGCTGCAGGGTGTCCGGCATGGCCTGCACGGGCACCCACACGCCGGCGGTGAACATCGTGGGGAAGAAGACCGCCGAGCCGACGGCCGTCGCGATCTTCTGGGTGCGGGAGACCGCGCAGACGGCCGCGCCGAGCGCCAGGGCTCCGGCGGCGGCGAGGAGCAGCGCCAGGGCGTATCCGGCGGGCTGTTCGGGGAGGCGTACGCCGAAGGCGGCCCGGCCGACGGCGACGACCAGGACCGCCGAGAGCAGCGCTACGGCGGCGTGGACGAGCAGTTGGGCGGCCAGGAGGGCGGAGGGGCGTACGGGGGTGGTGGACATGCGGCGCAGGATGCCGCGTTCCCGGTAACCGGCCAGGACGGGCGGCATGGCCTGGAGTCCGGCCATGATGAGGGCGAAGAGCACGGAGACGGGGACGTACAGGTCGATGACCCGCAGCCCGCCGAGGTCGTCGGACGCCTTCCGGAAGGCGGGGACGAGTCCGAGGATCACCAGGAGGAGGGTCGGGGAGACGGTCACCCAGAACACGGAGCCGGGTTCGCGGGTGAACAGGCGGGCCTCGGCCTTCAGGACGGTGGTGTTCATCGGTCGGCTCCCGTGGTGAGGTCCAGGAACGCGTCGTCCAGGGTGGCTTCGGTGACGCGCAGTTGGCGGGCGGTGATGCGGTGGCGGGCGAGCAGCGAGATGACGGCGTTGACGGTCTCGTCGGTGCCTTCGACGACGATCCGGCCTTCCTTGGTCCGTACGGAGGTGGCGTGCGGGAGCGCGGTCAGCTCCCGGTCGTCGAGCGGCCCGGAGGGCGTGAAGGAGATGACGGTGGAGACGCCGGCGCGGCGGACCAGCCCGGCGGGGGTGTCGAGCGCGGCGACCCGCCCCTTGTCGATGACGGCGATCCGGTCGCAGAGCCGCTGGGCCTCCTCCATGAAGTGGGTGACGAGCAGGACGGTGACGCCGCTGTCGCGTACCTCCTCGATCAGCGCCCATGTCTCGCGGCGGGCGCGCGGGTCGAGGCCGGTGGTCAGCTCGTCCAGGACGACGGCCTTCGGGTTGCCGATGAGGGCGAGGGCGATGGACAGCCGCTGTTTCTGGCCGCCGGAGAGCGTGGCGTAGCGGGCGGTGAGGTGATCGGTGAGGCCGAGCCGTTCGGCGAGGACCCGCCAGTCGGCGGGACGGTGGTGGAAGGAGGCGTACAGCTCCAGGGCCTCGCGGACGGTGAGCTTGGGCTGGAGCTCGCTCTGCTGGAGCTGGGCGCCGAGGAGGCGGGTCACCCGGTCGTGGTCGGTCACGGGGTCGAGGCCGGCGACGCGTACGGTGCCGGCGTCGGGAACGCGGAGCCCTTCGACGCATTCGACGGTGGTGGTCTTGCCGGCGCCGTTGGGGCCGAGGATCCCGAAGATCTCGCCCTCCGCGACGGCGAAGGAGACGTCCGCGACGGCCGTCCTGCCTCCGTAGGCCTTGCGCAGCCCGCGCACTTCCATCATGTGGGTGGTCGACATGTGAAGAGCGTGCCGGTGGGGCGGGGTGCGCCACATCGGCCGTCCCGCTCGGACCGGCATCAGCCGATCGGTTGATGCGGGGGTACGACCGCTGACGAGGCCGGCGAAAACCGGGTGGGCGATGTCAGTGGTGAATCGTAGGCTCGCTGCTGATGTCGGAACAGGATGCAACAACCAAGGACCGTTCAGCCGTTCGCACGTTGCTGCGGCTGTGGCCGTATGTGCGTCCGGTGCGGGCGCGGGTGGGCACGGCGGCGGTCGTCGCGGTCGTGGCGTCCTGCCTGGGCCTGGTCATCCCGCTCGTCCTGAAGTGGATCGTGGACGGGCCGGTGGCCGGACGCGACCCGGGAGGGGTGTGGTTCGGGGCGCTGGTGGTGCTGGCGCTGGGGATCGCTGAGGCGGTGCTGTTCGGGCTGCGGCGGTGGCTGGTGGCCCGGCCGCTGGCGGGTGTCGAGGCCGCCATGCGGGCCGACCTGTACCGGCATCTGCAGCGGCTGCCGATCGCGTTCCACGACCGGTGGGCGTCGGGGCAGTTGCTGTCCCGGGCGACGACGGACCTGTCGCTGATACGGATGTTCCTGGCGTTCCCGATGACGTTCCTGTTCGTCAACGGCGTGACCGTGGTGGTCGGTTGCGGAGTGCTGCTGGTGCAGGACTGGACACTGGGACTGGTGCTGCTGGTGCCGGTGGTTCCGCTGATCATGGTCTGCTCGCTGTTCGAGTCGCGGTACTCGCTGGTGGCGCGGCGCGCACAGGACCAGGTCGGTGACCTGACGACGGTCGTCGAGGAGAGCGTGCTCGGCATCCGGATCATCAAGGGCTTCGGCCGCCACCGCACACAGGCGGAGGCGTTCCACGGTCTGGCGGAACGGCTGCGGGGCACGGAGCTGGGCAAGGCGCGGCTGCTGGCGGGCATCTGGGCGGTCATCACGATCGTGCCCGAGCTGGCCATCGGGGCCGCCCTGGTGCTGGGCACGGTCCAGGTGGCGGACGGTGAGCTGTCCGCCGGGACGCTGGTGGCGTTCCTGTCGACGGCGCTGGCGCTGCGGTGGCCGGTGGAGTCGATCGGGTTCCTGCTGGCGATGAGCCAGGAGGCGGCGACGTCGGTGGAGCGGTTCTTCGAGGTGATGGACGAGGCGGAGGAGGACACGGGCGGAAGCGGTTCGTCCGCGGTGCCGTCCGGCGGAATCCGCTTCGAGAACGTGTCGTTCCGGTATCCGGACGCTCCGGAGGACGCACGGCCGGTCCTGGACGGGGTCGACCTGGTCGTCCGCCCCGGCGAGACCATGGCGCTGGTCGGTGCCACCGGCTCGGGCAAGACCACGCTGACGGCGCTCGTGCCGCGGCTGCACGAGGTGACGGGCGGGCGCATCCTGCTGGACGGGGTCGATGTGGCGGTGATGCCCCGGGAGCGGCTGCGGGAGCTGGTGTCGGTGGCGTTCGAGGAACCCACGCTGTTCTCGGCGAGCGTCGGTGAGAACGTGCTGATGGGCGCCGGCCCCGGGGGCGCGGGCGAGCCCGAGCTGCGGCGGGCTCTGGAGGTCGCCCAGGCCGGGTTCGTACGGAACCTGCCGCAGGGCGCCGCGACGCAGGTCGGCGAGCAGGGCCTGAGCCTCTCGGGCGGCCAGCGCCAGCGCCTCGCCCTGGCGCGGGCGGTGGTGGGCAGGCCGCGGTTCCTGGTGCTGGACGACCCGCTGTCGGCGCTGGACGTCCACACCGAGGCGCTGGTCGAAGCGGCGCTCCGGGACGTGCTGCGGGACACCACCGCCCTGGTCGTGGCCCACCGCCCGTCCACGGTCATGCTGGCCGACCGTGTCGCGCTCCTCTCGGCGGGCCGCATCACGGCGGTGGGCACCCACCAGGAACTGCTCAGGGACAGCGCGGAGTACGCCTGGCTGATGTCGGGAGCCGAAAGGACGGGTGGTGCACGATGACGGACACGGTCGGTGGAACACCCCCGACACCCCCGCTCGGTGATCCGCCCGGCGGGGACGGCGGGCACGGCGGGGCGGGCGGCAGCAGCCGGACTCCGGCCACCCGGAACGCCCACCGCAGGGGCGCCGCGCCCGGCAAGGACGGGGCGGGCGGCACGGACGGCGGGGCGCCCGGTGGGGACGAGGCGCCGGGCACGGGCGGCGGGGCACCTGGCGCCGGCGGGACGCCCACCGCGGACGGGGCGAGCGGCGCCGGTGAGGCGTCCGGTACCGGTGGGGCGGACGCGTTCGACCGGGACGACCTGCCCGTGGCGGAGGGAGCCACGCGCGGGCTGCTGCGGACGCTGCTGGCGCCGCGCCGGGGACGTGTAGTGCTGGCCGCGTTGTTGCTGTTGTTCCAGCAGGCCGCCGTGCAGGCCGGTCCGCTGCTCGTCGCGTTCGCCATCGACCGGGCCGTGCCCGCCCTCCGGCGCGGGGACCACGGGCCGCTGGTCGCGGTGGGCGTCGGGTACGCGGTGTGCGCGGCGGGCGCCGGGCTCCTCCATTACGCGTTCATCCGTACCTCCGCCCGCGTCAACCAGGACGTCCTGCTCGATCTCCGCGGGCGGATCTTCCGGCACGCGCAGGCGCTGAGCATCGACTTCCACGAGCGGTACACCTCCGGCCGGCTGATCTCCCGCTCCACCACCGACGTCGAGTCGTTGCGCGAGCTGCTCGGCGAGGGGCTCCAGGAGCTGGTCGGGGTCTTCCTCTCGTTCGCGTTCATCTCCGTGCTCCTGCTCTGGCTGGACCTGGGCATCGGCGCCGTCGCGGTGGCCTCCTTCCTGCCGCTGTACCTGCTCGTGCGGCTCTACCGGCGGCGCGCCGCCGTCGCGTTCAGCGCGCGGTCGACGGCCGTCGCCGCCGTCATCGTGAAGTTCGCGGAGACGATGAACGGCATCCGTCCGGTGCGGGCGTTCCGGCGGGAACGGGCCAATGACGCGGCGTTCGGCACGCTCAACCACCGCCACGAGCGCCGCAACGGCGACGCGATACTGGAGATGGCCCGCTATGTCGTCGGCTCCCGGCTGGTGGCGAACACGGCGGTGGCCGGCATGGTCCTGTGGGGCGCCTACCGGGTGGCGGCCGGGACGCTGGCGCTCGGGGTGCTGGCGGCGGCCGTGCTCTACATGCGGCGGCTGTACGACCCGATCGACCGGCTGGCGATGTTCCTCAACTCGTACCAGTCGGCGGCCGCCTCGCTGGAGAAGATCGCCGGACTGCTGGCGCAGACCCCGACGGTCCGGGAGCCCGCGGCACCCCGTCCCCTGCCGCCGCCCCGGGCCGGGAGTCCGGGCCGGGAGGTCGTCTTCGAGGACGTCCGCTTCGGGTACCGCACGGGCGGTGAGGTGCTGTCGCCCTTCGGGCTGACCATCCCGGCGGGGCAGACCGTCGCGGTGGTCGGTTCGACGGGCGCGGGCAAGTCGACGCTCGCCAAGCTGCTGGCCCGGTTCTACGACCCCACCGGGGGACGGGTCCTGCTCGACGGCGTCGACCTGCGGGAGCTGGCCACGCCGGAGTTGCGGCGCGGGGTGGTGATGGTGACCCAGGAGGCGTTCCTGTTCTCCGGGACGGTGGCGGAGAACATCGCGATCGGGCGGCCGGACGCCACTCGGGAGGAGATCGAGCAGGCCGCGAAGGCCATCGGCGCCCACGACTTCATCGCGGGCCTCCCGGAGGGCTACGACACCGACGTACGCAAGCGCGGCGGCCGTATCTCGGCCGGTCAGCGCCAGCTCGTGGCCTTCGCCCGGGCCCTGCTGGCCGACCCGGCGGTGCTGATCCTCGACGAGGCGACCAGCTCCCTCGACATCCCCGGCGAACGGGCCGTGCAGCGTGCCATGGACACGGTGCTGCACGGCCGCACGGCGGTGGTGATCGCCCACCGGCTGTCGACGGTCGAGATCGCGGACCGGGTGCTGGTGATGGAGGGCGGCAGGATCGTGGAGGACGGGTCACCGTCCGAACTGATTGAGGGCAAGGGCCGGTTCGCGGGTCTGCACCGGGCGTGGCGGGAGAGCCTGGTGGGGTGACCGGCCATGGAGGTTCGGCGGTTTCGTGAGCACTTCCGCGTGATCATGAGCACCGATCGAGCATTTCCACGCGATCATGAGCAGTTGTCACGGTCAGTAGCAGTCAGTGACGGTTGTTCGTGAACTTCCGGCTGGGCGGCGCGACTGTTCGCACCGTTCCGGTATGGCGACAGAGTGCCCGGCCACCGGCCGCAGCAGGCGACCTCCGCGCGGATTCCGACGTTTTGCAGGAACCCGTGTACGGCGAGTTGCGGATCCTGGACAGGATCCGCCGCAATTTCCGGCAGGTGCGATTGGTTTCCCCTTGCCGACGCGGGATTTACGGGTCGGGCGCGACAGTTGTCAGGAGGGGCCGGGCAGGTGGGTCCGGTCTGGGTCTGGGAGCCACCAGGTGCGGTCGGGGAACTGGTGCCAGTGGTGGTCTTGGGCGTAGGTGTGGATGAGTTCCAGGGCGCGGTTGACGGTAGGTGCGGCTGTTTGCGTATTCCACACGGCGTGCCATGGGTAGAGCGGTATGGGGTTGATCAGGGGGCGAGCGGTGAGGCCGTCGGGGAGTCCTCCGGTGATGAGGCCGAAGGCGGGGTAGCCGCGAGCGAGGACGGTGGCGTGGATGGCGGCGCGGCCGTGCCCGCGTAGGCGCAATGCGGCCTGGAGGTTGAAGTCGTTGATGGCTTCGTCGATCCAGTCGCGCCATTCTGCGGCTTCCTCGGCGGTGTGGACGAGGAGTGGGTGGTCGGCAAGCGCGGCGAGCGTCACCTCGTCGTGGGCCGCCAGGGGGTGATCGGTGGGCATAACGATGCCGATGGGTTCCAGCCGGACGGGCATGGTGCCCAGGGGCGTTTGGAGATCCTGGCCGAGCCCGTGGGGTCGGCCGAAGGCGATGTCGAGGTCTCCGGCGAGCAGGCGGGGCAGGGCGGCGGCCAGGCCCTGGCTCTGGAACACCTCGAAGGGCAGGCACGGTGACTCGCCGCGCAAGTGCTGGGTGATGAGTGAAGGGGTGAGCCCTTCGGTGAGGACGTCGATCCGCAGCGGTGCCCGGGTGAGGGCGACCTCGTCGACCAGGCGCTGGGCGTCGGCCAGCAGGCGTCGGCCGCGTTTGATGAAGATTTCGCCGGCGGGGGTGAGGGCTACATGGCGGCGGTCGCGGGTGAACAGGGGTACACCGACACGGCTTTCCAGGGCGCTGATCTGCGAGGAAAGCGTCTGCTGGGCAATGGTCAGCGCCGCTGCCGCCCGGCCGAAGTGCAGTTCCTCGGCGAGGGTGACGGCGTAGCGCACCTGGCGCAGGTCAAGGTCCACGCCTTCCACGTTAACAGCCTTTGACTGTCATGTATCAGCTCGGGAGTGTTGGACGCGAGTGAGCCGTAGGCGTTGACTTAGTTACCGGAAGGGCGCCGGACGGCACTGATCGAAGGCCGTTTCCGGCACTGATTCACTTAATCGAAGGTAAGGCGGCGGCAGCGTGAAGGCAGTAGTGATGGACTCCTACGGCACTCCGGAGGTTCTTCGGGTGGCTGATCTTCCCGAGCCGAAGGCCGGGCCGGGCGAGGTGCGGGTGCGGGTCAAGGCGGCGGGGCTGAACCCGATCGACGCGAAGATCCGGCGCGGGGAGTTCGACGCGGTCTTCGACATCTCTTTCCCGCAGCAGCTCGGCAACGAGTTCGCGGGCATGGTCGACCAGGTCGGCGCCGGAGTCGAGGGCTTCGCGGTGGGGGATGAGGTGATCGGGTTCGTCGATCTGGCGGCCTGCGCCGAGCAGGTCGTCGTCCCCGTCGAGAACCTGGCCTTGAAGCCTGCAGAACTCTCCTGGGAGACGGCAGCGGTCATCGGCGCGGTCGGCCAGGCGGCGTACAACGCGCTGCGGATGCTGGAGGTGGCAGCGGGCGAGACCGTGCTGATTCACGGTGCGGCCGGCGGGGTCGGCTCGGTTGCCGTCCAGTTCGCCCGTGCCTGGGGCGCCCGGGTGATCGGCACCGTCAGTGACGACAACCACGACTACGTGCGATCCCTCGGCGGTACGCCTGTGACGTACGGCGAGGGCCTTCAGGAGCGTGTGCGGGAGCTGGCCCCGCAGGGGGTTGATGCCTCCCTCGATCTGACCGGCTCCCAGGAGGCGATCACCGTCTCGATCTCCGTGACCGGCGACAAGGGCCGGATCGTGACGCTGGCCAGCCCGCCGCTGGCCAAGCAGTACGGCATCACGATGATGTTCGGCACCCGCGCGGCCGAGACCGTGGCCCAGGTCGCCGGCCTCGCCGCCCGCGGCGACCTGGACCTGCCCATCGCCCGCCGCTTCACACTGGCGGAGCTGAGCGAGGCGCACCGGCTGATGGAGACCGGCGGCCAACGCGGCAAGCTCGTCCTCACCCTGGACTGACCCGCTACCAGCACGGCGGCACCCCCGCCTCCCCCGAACGGTGCGGCGGGGCTGCCGCCTGCCCCGCCGCACCCTCACACCACTCACCCGACTGGCGCGGCACCGGTTTGCGCCGGTGGAGGAGTCTCCATGTTCGCCAAGCACGTCCAGGGCCGGGTATCCGGTCAGGCCCACTCGAAGGTGCCGGACGGCACCTTCGAAGAACACCACGCACGCCGCGGCTTCGAGGGGGAGGTCTCCCAGCTCTACCACGCCCACCCCACCACCGACTGGCTGCGCGTCGAAGGCCCGATCCGGCCACGCGGTATCCAGCTCGCCGCCCTCGCGACTGCTGACGCGTCCGACCCCAGGGCGCTGCCGACGCTGCTGATGTTCAACGACGACATCAAGATCTCGGTGTCCAAGCGGTCCGCTGCGATGCCGTACTACTTCCGCAACGCCGACGGCGACACGCTGCTGCTGACCCAGTCCGGTAGCGGCACCCTGGTCTGCGACTACGGCACCCTGGCCTACGGGCCGCTGGAGTACCTGGTCATCCCGAAGGGCACCAACTACCGCCTCGTGCCCGACGAAGGTGTCGAGCACCTGACGTATGTGGTGGAGACGCGGGAGCCGATCGCGCTTCCCGAACGCGGCCTGCTCGGTCACTTCCTGCCCTTCGACAGGGGCGTCCTGGACGTCCCCCAGCTCGACGCCCAGGACGCCGTCCCGGCGCCGGAAAACGCGAGCGGGGAGTGGGAGGTGCTCGTCACGCGCGACGGGGAGCTGTCGTCGATCTTCTACGCCTTCGATCCCGCCGACGTCGAGGGCTGGACCGGCAGCCTCGCCCCGTTTCGTCTCCGGCTGGCGGACATCCGGCCGTTGACATCGGAGCGGCTGGATGTACCGCCTATGGCACAGGCCACGTTCCAGGCGGGCGAGAACTGGATCGTCACCATGGCCCCGCGCCCGATGCAGACCGCCGAGGACGCCGAGCGCGCACAGCCGTACCACCGCAACGTCGACTACGACGAGGTGATCGTCCCCCTCGGCGCCCCCGACGGCCGCAGGGTCGGCCCGCCCCCCGGGCTGATGAGCGTCACCCCCGGCGGGATGAACCACGGCCCCAACCAGGCACGCCTGGCCGTGGTTCGGGACCGGCTGCCGATCTACGTGTGGAACATCGACACCGCCCGCCCCCTGCACTACACGGACGCCTTCGCGGCCGGTGAGATCCCCGACTTCGCCCAGCGTGAGAGCTTCCGCGGCTGACCCACCGAACTGTCCTGACCGCCGGCCCCGCCCCGCTGCCCCGCCCGGCGGGGCCAGCCTTTGTCCCCCAATGCCGCTTGTCCATGTCGGCGCGGCGACACTGCCACGCCCGTGTCTGTCCCGGAGTCCCCCTCATGAGCCGTGTCCTGGCCATTTCTGGCTCTCTGCGAGCCGCCTCGTTCAACACCCAGATGCTCCAGAACCTTCAGACCCTCGCCCCCGAAGGCATGCACATCGAGCTGTTCAAGGGCCTGGACGAACTGCCCCACTTCAACGAAGACCTCGAGACCGACCCGCCGGCCACCGTGCGGAGGATGTGGCAGGCCATCGCCGAGGCCGACGGCCTTATCGTGGCCACCCCCGAATACAACGGCGCCATGCCCGGCGTGCTGAAGAACGCCCTGGACTGGGCTTCACGCCCCTACGGCGCGAGCGCCCTGCCCGGCCACGCCGCGATAGTCCTGTCAGCCTCCCCGGGCATCTTCGGCGGTATCCGCGCCCAGAGCCAGCTGCGTGAACTGTTCGCCCTGCTCAACGTCTACGTGGTCGGCGGCCCCCAGGTCGCCGTCCCCGAAGTCCACACCCGCCTTGACCACGAGGCCGAGCCTGGCGAGCGGCTGACCGACCCCACTACCCGCGCCATGCTCACCTCCCTCCTGCACGGCCTCGCCGAAGCCATCGACCACCAGGCCGGAGGCCGCCTCATCCAGCCGTTGCACCACTGGCAGAGCCAGCTCGCCGGCTGACCGCCCTCTCGACAGACCCCCAGCCCGCGCCCTACAGGTCAACCGTCGGGCCCCCAGGAATACCCGCCCCGGGACCGGGAGTTGGAGACGGACATGACCACCGACACCATCCCCGGTACCGACCGCTCGTTCCTCTTCGTCCTGGGCAGTTCCCGCGCCGACGGCAATACCGAGATCCTCGCCCGGGCCGCGGCCGCGCAGTTGCCCGCCGCGATACCGCAGCGATGGGTGGACCTGAACGAACTGCCCCTGCCCGACTTCCAGGACGGACGGCACGAGAGCCTGTCCTGGGCGCCGGGCGAGAGCGAGGAGGCGCTGCGGCAGGCGACCGTGGGCGCCACCGACGTCGTCCTCGTCTCACCCCTGTACTGGTACACCCTCTCCGCGCAGACCAAGCGCTACCTCGACTACTGGTCGGGCTGGCTGACGGTGCCCGGCTCCGACTTCAAGGAGCGGATGGCGGGCCGGACCCTGTGGGGGGTGACGGTGATGGCGGACCGCGACGAGTCCGTGGCCGACGGCCTGGTGACCACGCTCAACAACTCGGCGGCGTACCTGGGGATGCGGTTCGGCGGGGTGCTGTTCGGCAACGGGTCCCGGCCCGGCCAGGTGCGGAACGACGAGCGGGCGATGATCCGCGCCAAGAGCTTCTTCCAGCGGGAGGCCCCGCTCGCCCGCTTCCCCCACGAGGAGCGGTAGCCGCACGGCGGCGCGTACGGAACACCGGCCCGCGAGGGGGCCGGGACCGGATGGCCGGAAGCGTGCCCCGGGGCCGGGAGGTCGCGACGGAGGGCACGTATCCCGTGCTCAACGCCCCGTTCACACGGGCGGGTTCGCGTTCGGCCCCGGCGCGCCCGTCGCTTCGGGGCCGCGCGGGACATCCGAGCACGCGGCGGCACGCAACGGCGAAACGTCCGCTTAACGAACACGGCTTTTCGGGCAACGGACGATTTCCGGCCAATCTGTTGACGCGCTCCTGACAGGACGCCGCAGCTGCCTCCACTCTTACCCCATTCTCCGCATCACCTGTTCGACGGACGTTCTCACGTTCGTTCCGCACGTGTTCCGCGCTCTTTCAGGCTGCTCCGCCCGGCCGGCCCACCCAGCCGCCCGGTACCCCCCTCGCAAAAGGAGTCTGCGTGAGATCCACGCCAAGCCGTCGCGCCACCGCGACCGGCGCTCTGATCGCCGCCGCCGCCATGCTCGCCGTGGGCGTGCAGACCGGTGCCGCCACCGCCGCCGACGACCCCTGGACCGCCGCCCCCAAGGGCCAGGCGGCCGGCAAGGCCGACCCCGGCTCCCTGCCCGCCGACCTCTCCCCCGCCCAGCGCACCGCGCTGATACGCGCGGCCGACGCCGCCAAGGCGCAGACGGCCAGGGAACTCGGCCTCGGCGCCCAGGAGAAGCTCGCCGTCCGCGACGTCGTCCAGGACCGCGACGGCACCACCCACACGCGCTACGAGCGCACCTACGCCGGGCTCCCGGTCCTCGGCGGCGACCTCGTCGTCACCGAGACCGGGGCCGGGCGCACCGAGGCGGTGAGCAAGGCCTCCCGGGCGGAACTCAAGGGCGTGGACACCTCCGCGGACGTCGCCCCGGCCGCGGCCCAGAAGCAGGCCCTGAGCGCGGCGCGTGCCGAGGGCTCCAAGGCCACCGCCCCCGAGCGCGCCCCGCGCAAGGTGGTGTGGCTCGCGCAGGGCAAGCCGGTCCTCGCGTACGAGACGGTCGTCGGCGGTCTCCAGCACGACGGCACCCCGAACGAGCTGCACGTCGTCACCGACGCCACCACGGGCGCCAAGCTCTTCGAGTGGCAGGCCGTCCACAACGGGACCGGCAACACCCAGTACAGCGGCCAGGTGACGCTCGGCACCGCGCCCTCGTACACGCTGACCGACACCGGGCGCGGCAACCACAAGACGTACAACCTCAACCGCGGCACCTCCGGCACCGGGACGCTGTTCTCCGGGCCCGACGACACCTGGGGCGACGGCACCCCGCAGAACCTGGAGACGGCCGGCGCCGACGCCCACTACGGCGCCGGGGTCACCTGGGACTACTACAAGAACGTCCACGGCCGCTCCGGCATCAAGGGCGACGGCGTCGGCGCGTACTCCCGCGTCCACTACGGCAACGCGTACGTCAACGCCTTCTGGACCGACAGCTGCTTCTGCATGACGTACGGCGACGGCGCGGGCAACGCCAAGCCGCTCACGTCCATCGACGTCGCCGCCCACGAGATGACCCACGGCATCACCTCCGCGACCGCCAAGCTGGTCTACAGCGGCGAGTCCGGCGGCCTGAACGAGGCGACCTCCGACATCTTCGCCGCCGCCGTCGAGTTCCACGCCAACAACGCCCAGGACAAGGGCGACTACCTGGTCGGCGAGAAGATCGACATCCGCGGCAACGGCACCCCGCTGCGCTACATGGACAAGCCGAGCAGGGACGGCTCGTCGAAGGACGCCTGGTACTCCGGTATCGGCGGCATCGACGTCCACTACTCCTCGGGCCCGGCGAACCACTGGTTCTACCTGCTCTCCGAGGGCAGCGGCGCCAAGTCCATCAACGGCGTGAACTACGACTCGCCGACCTCCGACGGCCTGCCCGTCACCGGCATCGGCCGCGACAAGGCCGCACTGATCTGGTACAAGGCGCTCACCACCAAGTTCACCTCGACGACCACCTACGCCGGCGCCCGCACCGGCACCGTCGCGGTCGCCACGGAGCTGTACGGCGCCGGCAGCGCCGAGGTGAAGGCCGTCGAGCACGCCTGGGCGGGTGTCAACGTCGGCTCCCGTCCCGGCGGCGGCGACCCCGGCACCGGCAAGACCTTCGAGAACACCGCCGACGTCGCCATCCCCGACAACGGCGCCGCCGTCACCTCGGCCGTCAACGTCACCGGTGTCACCGGCAACGCCCCCTCCGCGCTGAAGGTGGACGTGGACATCGTCCACACCTGGCGCGGTGACCTGGTCGTCGACCTGGTCGCCCCCGACGGCTCGGTCTACAACCTGAAGCCGTTCAGCTCCTCCGACTCGGCCGACAACGTCAAGGCCACCTATACGGTCAACGCCTCCAGCGAGGTCGCAAACGGCAGCTGGAAGCTCCGCGTCCAGGACAAGGCCGCGCAGGACACCGGTTACATCAACGGCTTCAAGCTGACCTTCCCGTAACGGGTCGGCGTCCACGAGGCACCGGAGCCGCCCGGGGTCGTTCCCCGGGCGGCTCGTCGTGTCGCCGGCTCGTCGCCCCCACGGAGAGAAGGCGACGAGCCGGGGAAACCGCTACCTCATCAGGACGCCGGCGCCCTCCCCCGTCGCCTCCGTGGGCAGGGCGACCAGGCCGAGGTCGGTGCCCGCCGCCAGCAGCCGGTGGGTGGGCAGTATCCGGACCGTGTACCCGAAGGGTCCGGTCCGGTCGAGGGTGAGGGGGCCCTCGTAGACCCAGCGCCCCTGCTGGTCCGGTCCGCCCGCCGGCTTGAGCGGCACCGTCTGGGCGTCCCGGAGCCGGTCGTCGGTGTCGACGCGGCCCGCGACCGCCTGGACCTCGACGTCCTCCGGCTGGAGGTCCCCGAGGGCGACCCGTACCCGCAGCGCCAGGGTGGAGCCGAGTTCGGCGACGCCGTTGGCCTCGTCGACCTCGACGTGGTCGACCGCCACGCGCGGCCACGCGGCGCGCACCTTGGCCTTCCAGGCGGCGAGCTCACGGGCCGCGTCGGTGCTCAGCGACCGGTGGGCGAGGGCGGCCGGGGCGTACAGCCGCTCCACGTACTCCCGCACCATGCGTCCCGCCAGCACCTTGGGGCCCAGGTTGGCGAGCGTACGGCGGACCATCTCGATCCACCGCTCGGGCAGCCCGTTCGCGCCCCGGTCGTAGAAGCGGGGCGCGACGCGCTTCTCGATCAGCTCGTACAGCGCGTTCGCCTCCAGGTCGTCGCGCCGGTCCTCGTCCATGGCCGGGCCGTCGGCGGTCGGGATGGCCCAGCCGAAGTCCGGTTCGTACCACTCGTCCCACCAGCCGTCCAGGACGGAGAGGTTGAGGCAGCCGTTCAGCGCCGCCTTCATCCCGGAGGTGCCGCAGGCCTCCAGGGGCCGCAGCGGGTTGTTCAGCCACACGTCGCAGCCGGGATAGAGCTTCTGGGCCATGCCCATGCCGTAGTCGGGCAGGAACACGATCCGGTGGCGTACGCGCGGGTCGTCGGCGAACCGCACCAGCTCCCGCACCAGCCGCTTGCCGCCGTCGTCCGCCGGGTGGGCCTTGCCCGCGACGACGATCTGCACCGGCCGCTCCGGGTGCAGCAGCATCTCCATCAGCCGGTCGCGGTCCCGCAGCATCAGCGTCAGGCGCTTGTACGAGGGGACGCGGCGGGCGAACCCGATGGTGAGGATGTCGGGGTCCAGGACCCCGTCGATCCAGCCCAGCTCGGCCGAGCCCGCGCCGCGCTGCCGCCAGGAGGCGCGCAGCCGGGTGCGGACCTCCGTCACCAGCTGTTCGCGCAGCTCACGGCGGAGGTCCCAGATCTCGGAGTCGGCGATCTCGCCGAGGGCGTCCCACCGCTGGGATCCGCCGACGCTCAGGGCGTCCTCCGCCCGCTGGGTGCCGATCTTGCGCGCGCCGAGCCGGAAGACCTCGGGCGCCACCCAGGTCGGGGCGTGCACGCCGTTGGTGATGGAGGTGATCGGCACCTCGTCGGCGTCGAACCCGGGCCACAGGCCGGCGAACATCCCGCGGCTGACGGCGCCGTGGAGGGTGGACACGCCGTTGGCGCGCTGGGCGAGGCGCAGTCCCATCACGGCCATGTTGAAGAGGTTGGGCTCGCCGCCGGGGTAGGTCTCCATGCCGAGCTGGAGGATGCGCTCGACGTCGACGCCGGGCAGTTCCGCACCGTCGCCGAAGTGCCGGGCGACGAGTTCGCGGTCGAACCGGTCGATGCCGGCGGGGACGGGGGTGTGGGTGGTGAAGACCGTGCCCGCGCGGACGGCCTCCAGGGCGGCGTCGAACTCGACGCCCTCCTCGCTCAGTTCCCGGATGCGCTCCAGGCCGAGGAAACCGGCGTGCCCCTCGTTGGTGTGGAACACCTCGGGGGCGGGGTGGCCGGTGAGCTCGCAGTACGCGCGTACCGCCCGGACACCTCCTATTCCCAGCAGCATCTCCTGCAACAGTCGGTGCTCGCTGCCCCCGCCGTACAGCCGGTCGGTGACGTCGCGCTCGGACGGGCCGTTCTCCTCCACGTCCGAGTCGAGCATCAGCAGCGGTACGCGGCCGACCTGCGCCACCCAGATGTGGGCGTGCAGGCAGCGGCCGCCCGGCAGGGCGAGGGAGACCCGCACGGGGGTGCCGTTCGGCTGCCGCAGCAGGCTGACGGGCATCTCGTTGGGGTCCAGGAGCGGGTAGTGCTCCAGTTGCCAGCCGTCCCGGGAGAGGGACTGGCGGAAGTAGCCGTGCCGGTAGAGCAGCCCCACGCCGATGAGCGGTACGCCCAGGTCGGAGGCGGCCTTCAGGTGGTCGCCGGCGAGGATGCCGAGGCCGCCGGAGTACTGGGGCAGAGCGGCGGTGACGCCGAATTCGGGCGAGAAGTAGGCGACGGCGGCGGGCAGGTCGCCGTCCGGCAGCGTGTGGTTCTGGTACCAGCGGCGGCCGCGCAGATAGTCGTCGAGGTCGTCGGCGGCGGCGGACAGGCGGCGCAGGAAGCGCCGGTCGCGGGCGAGCTCGGCGAGTCTGGCCGCGGACACGGAGCCCAGCAGCCGCACGGGATCGCCGCCGGCCGCCCGCCACCCCTCGGGGTCGACGGCCTGGAACAGTTCACGGGTCTCGGCGTGCCAGGACCAGCGCAGATTGCGCGCGAGGTCGCTGAGCGGCCGGAGCGGGTCGGGGAGGACGGGGCGCACGGTGAATCGACGGATTGCCTTCACGTGTTCCACCTTCGCAGGGCAGGTACGTATCGGGGCGGAACGCACGGGCGTTGTGCGTCCGCCTTCACCCTCCGACGTTATCGGGACCCCGCCCTCCGCAACCACGGCGCACTCAGGGGGGCGCGTTCACAGCGCGCTCACCGGGACCTCGTACGGGGAGCCCGCGTTGACCGTTTCGGGGTCGAACGCGCCGGTCGCGGCGTACCGGGCGGCGATTTCGCGCCGTTCGTACGGGGGGATCACCTCGTCGATGTGTGTGAAGCCCCCGGGGGCGCGCTCATGGGCCAGATTGATGACGACCTCGGGGCCCAGGCGCCGGTTGGCGCGCTGAAGCTCCGTCATGGCGGGGCGGCGGTCCGCCTCGTAGGCGGCGAGGGCGTCGGCCGGGTCGCGGTGCAGGGCCATGGCGTGGGCGAGGGCCCGGGCGTCGATGATCGACTGGGTGGCGCCGTTGGAGCCGATGGGGTACATGGCGTGGGCGGCGTCGCCGACGAGGGTGGTGCGGCCGTGGCTCCAGCGCGGCAGGGGCTCGCGGTCGACCATGGGGTACTCGTACGCGGTGTCGGCGGCGCGCAGCACGTCGGGGACGCTGACGCCGTCGAACTCCCAGCCGGCGTAGTGGTGGAGGAAGTCCGATACCGGTACGGCACGGTTCCAGTCGCCCCGGGAGGAGTCCCGGCGGGTGGTGCTCGCGATGCTGTCGGCGGGCATCGCGAGCGCCCAGTTGACGAGGACGTCCCCGGAGGGCCGCTCGGCCATCGGGTACACGACGGCCTTCTGCCGGTCGTCACCCGCGATGAGCATGAACGTTCCTGCCCGGCGCGCCTCCATCCACGACACTCCGCGCCACACCAGCATCCCGTTCCAGGGCGGCTCGCCCTCGCGCGGGTTGAGGGAGGCGCGGACCGCCGAGCGGATGCCGTCGGCGCCGATCAGGACGTCCGGCTCCAGCGACGCCCGGCCGCGCACGTCACCCTCGCGGTGTTCCAGGCGCACACGCGGGCGCCCGTCGGGCCGCTGCTCCAGGCCGGACACCCGGACGCCGGTGACGATCGCGGAGGTGCCGAGCCGGCTGCGTACCGCGTCGGCGAGGACCTGCTGGAGCCGGCCCCGGTGGATGGACAGCTGGGGCCAGTGGTAACCGGCGCGCAGCCCGCGCGGTTCCCGGGAGATGAGTCCGCCGGAGCGGTGGTAGTACCGCAGCTCCCGGGTGCGTACGGCGTCGGCCTCCAGGTCGTCGAGGATTCCGAGCGCGTCGAGTTCGCGGACGGCGTTGGGCATGATGTTCAGCCCGGCGCCGACCGGCCGGATCTCGCGCGCCGCCTCGACGACGGTGACGCGGTGGAACCCGACGGCGTGCAGCGCGAGCGCGGTGGTGAGGCCGGCGACTCCGCCGCCGGCCACGAGTATGTGCGGGGTCATGCGGTCGCTCCTCTCACGCGGCCGCGGGGCGCGGCCGCTGGGTGGCCTGGCGCACCAGCGTCTCGTTGTCCCTGGTCAGGTCGAGCACCGAGCGCAGCAGCACGACCGGCGCGCCGCCGCTGCCCTCGTCGTAGAGCCGCAGGTCGTCGCTGTAGGCCTTGCGGGCGATCCCCAGGTGGCGGGCGCGGAAGGTCTTGAGGATGCGCAGCACCCGCGCCAGCGAGTGGGCGGACGCGACCAGCCGGGGAGGCAGCCGGTGGACGGTCTCCCAGCTCAGCGCGGCGGACAGTTTGCTGACGGCGGAGACGCCGCCCTTGTGGGCCGCGTGGAAGGCGCGCCACGACGGGAGGCTGTACTCGACCGATTCGGCGAGGAAGGCGTCGTAGCCGGGGTCGGTGCGGTCGCACTGCCAGACCGTCAGGTCGACCAGCCACAGCGGCACCTGGGCGGCCGCCGGGCCGAGGTAGTCGCGGCCGGCGACGTCCACCTCCTCGAAGTACGGCCGCAGGGTGCGGGCGAAGTAGGACGGGGAGACGTGGGAGATGGTGAAGTCGATGGAGTCGACCATCGCCTGGACGTGCTGTGCGGTGCGGTCCAGGGCGAGGGCGAAGCCCGGGTCGTACGGTTCGAGGCGGGCCAGCTGGCCGCAGGTGTCGAGGGCGGCGACGAGACTGGGGAAGACCATCCGGACGGCTTCCTGGAGGTGGGCCTCCATCTCGTGGCCGGTGTACATCCGCTGCCGGTCGCCGAGCGGGTTCCAGGTGGTGTAGTGGTGCACGGTGTCGCGGGGCACCATGTCGGTGCGGCGGGCCAGTTCCTCCAGGACCGGCAGGACCTCGGGGACGGCGGCGACCGGCTGGACGCCGTGCCGTTTGAGGGAGCCGAGCAGCATGCCGAGGTCGCGCATCGCGGCGAGCGCCTCGATGACGCACCACTCGGCGACCCGGTCGAGGTCGGGTACGAGGGTGCGCAGCGCGACGGTGAGCGCGGCGACGTCGGCGTCACGGTTCATCGCGGGGAGCGCGGCGAGCAGCGCGTCGGCGCCGAGCGGGTCGGCGTCGCGTATCTCGGTGATGCGGTAGCGCGGTTCGGCGCAGGTATCGAGACCGGGCGCGACAAGGTCGTACAGGGTCAACGGGATGCCCCCCTCGGGCAGTGTGGGTTCGAAAGTGGCGCGGTGCTCGCTGGTCAGGCGGTCACCGCGGGTCGCCCACCCGGCCTCGGCGTGGCGGCGCCGGTGCGGGCGCGGGCGGGCTGAGCCGTACGGACAGCAGTGCGGCCGCTGCGGCGAACGCGGCGCCGGTGAGCAGCGCCGCTTGGAAGCCCGCGGTTTCGGCCTGGGGTGTGGCCGTGCCGGTACGGGTGGTGGCCACGGCCACGAGGACGGCCAGGCCCAGGACGGATCCGAACTGCTGGCTGGTGTTGATCAGCCCGGAGGCGAGGCCGGTCTCCTCAGGCGTGGCCTCTGCCGTGGCGGCCACATTGGTGGTGACCATGACCAGCGGCAGGGCGGCACCCAGCACGAGGCTGGGTGCGAGGACGGTGGTGGCGAAGGTGCCGTCGGCACTCAGCGACAGGGCGAGCCAGACCATGCCGGCGAGCAGCAGCCCGAAGCCGAGGGTCATGGTCCGGCCGAGGCCGAGGCGGAGGATCAGGCGGCCGGTCAGCGGGGCGGTGGCGACGACGACCAGGGACAGCGGCAGCAGGCCGAGGCCGCCGGCGAGCGGGGACTGTCCCAGCACGCTCTGGAGGTACAGGCTGACCAGGAAGAACATGGGGAACAGCGCCATCTGGGCCAGCGCGCTGAGGCCGTTGGCGAGGCGCAGGGCGGGCCGCTTCAGTACGGCGGGCGGTACGAGGGGCCGGGCGACGCGGGCCTCGGTGACGGCGAAGGCGGCGAGCAGGGCCAGCCCGGCAGCGCCCGCGAGGAGGCTGCGTCCGACGAGTGCGTACGCGAGGAGGCCGAGGCCGCCGGTGGCGGTGAGCGCACCGAGCAGGTCGAACCCGGGCTCGGCGCCCCGGGTGCCGCCCTCCAGGAGGCGGAGGGCCAGCAGGCCGAGCACCGCGGCGACGACGACGTTCAGCCAGAAGGTGGAGCGCCAGCCGAGCAGGTCGGTGAGGACCCCGCCGAGGACGGTGCCGAGGACCCCGCCGAGGCCGCCCATCGCGGCGAACGCGCCGAGCGCCTTGTGCCGGGCGGGCCCGTCCGGGAAGAGGATCAGCAGCAGCGCGAAAGCGGCGGCCGCGGCGAGCGCCGCCCCGACGCCCTGCACGGCGCGGGCGGCGATCAGCGCGCCGGTCGACTGCGCGAGCCCCCCGGCGGCGGAGGCGGCCGCGAGGAGCGCGAGCCCGGCCGTGAACAGCCGCCGGTGGCCGAACAGGTCGGCGGTGCGGCCGCCGAGGAGGAGCAGCCCGCCGAAGGTGATGAGGTAGGCGTTGGCCACCCACGACAGGCCGGCGGATCCGGCCCCGAGGTCGTCGCCGACGGACGGCAGGGCGACGTTGACGATGGCCGTGTCCATGATCATCAACAGTTGTGTCGCCGCCAGCAACCCCAGCGCACCGCGCGTTCCCGCCACGGCGCTCACCGCCCGCCCTCGGCGCGCGTCCAGCCGGGATCGGCGGCGCACGGGAGGCCCGGGTACGGTTCGCCCGCCGATCGCACCGCACGTCCCCCCCGGGCGCACTGTCCCGGGTCGGCCGCGCGGAGCCGCGCCGGGGCGGTCATCGGGTACGCCCCAGGTCGTAGCCGTCCAGGCAGGCCTGGGCGAGGGCCTCGCAGGCGGGGGCGCCGCCCTCCCATGCCTGCTGCATGAGGTAGACGTGCGGGGCGCCGTGGTAGAAGCGTTCGTACTGCTCGTGGCGGCCCGCGAATTCCGAACCGAGCGCGTCCCAGGCCAGTTTCAGCAGCTTGACGCGGTCCTCGGCCGGGGTGCCGGGCGAGCGGATGTACTTGCGGACCAGCGGGCCGAGCTCCGGGTGCAGCAGGTCCTCGCCCGACGCGGGCAGCTGGATGAGCCCGCCGCCCGCGAGGAGCTTGATCTCCTGGACGGCCTGCGGGTACAGCTCGCCCGCCATGATGCGCTGCGCGAAGGAGATGTCCTTGCCGGGCGCGACGCCGCCGCGGCCGCCGTCGACCTCCTCGTACGACGCCTCCGCCGCCAGGACGAAGGCCTTGGCCTGGGCGACGCGGCCGAGGAGCCGGCCGATGGCCTGGGTGACGGGCGGCAGTTCGTAGGTGTTGTTGGCCTTGGTGACCAGGATCGCGATGCCGGTGAGGAACTCCAGCTTCGTCCAGAAGCGGGTGGCGGCCTGGTGCACGAAGTTCAGGTACGCGGGGGTCTGCCACCACATCCGGAACGACACGTCGACGTTCCGGTAGGCCAGCACCCGCTCCCACGGCACGAACACGTCGTCGCACACGAGCAGCGCGTCGTTCTCGTCGAAGCGGGAGGAGAGCGGGTTGTCGAAGACGCTCCGCGCCTGCGCCTCGTAGGAGGTGCGGGAGATGAGCTTCAGCCCCGGCGTGCCGATCGGGACCGAGAAGCACACCGCGTGCTCGACGTCCTGCGGGGCGAGCGGCTCGATCGTGCCGACGATCACCTCGTTGCCGAAGACCGCCGCGGTGCCGATCATCTTGGCGCCGCGCACGACGATCCCGCCGTCCTTCTCGGCGACCACCCGCACCACCAGGTCGTCCTCCTCCTGCTCGGAGGCGGACCTGGTGCGGTCGATCTGCGGGTTGGTGATGGTGAAGGTCGGGTACAGGTCGCCCTCGGCCAGCCGCCGGTGGTAGGCGAGGGCCGCGGCGGAGCCGTCGTAGCCCTCCGTCCTGAACAGGGACGGCAGCGCCGCGAAGCCCGCCGCGCCGCCCGCCATGTAGTCGGGCGTGCGGCCCAGGAAGCCGAAGCTCGCCTCGGCCCACACCTTGTACGCCTCACGGCGCGCGACGAGGTCCTCGTAGGAACGCGGGATCGCGTACGCGCGGTGGACGCCGCCCTGGGTGAGGACCGGGGTGTGCTCGGAGTCGTGCGCCAGGTCGTACAGGCGGGCGATCGAGGCCGCGGTGTTGCGGAACGCCGGGTGCGAGGTCACGTCCTCGACCCGCTCCCCGTCGAGCCAGATCTCCCGGCCGTCGCGCAGCGACGCCAGATACTCGTGACCGGACCTCGTCACCTTTTCTCCTCTTGCGGATGTCATTGCCGCAGCAGAGCTTGTCCGTTGGTCCACACCTACGGCAATGAACGTCCGTCCAATGGTCCTTAAGAACCGGCCAGTCAGCTTCCGGAAACCATTACGCGGCGTTCGCCGCACCGGCCCGGTACTCACCCGGAGTGACGCCGAACCATTTGCGGAAGGCAAGGTGGAAACCGACCGCGCTCTGGTAGCCGACCCGCTGCGGCACCGCCGACTGCGGCAGTGACGTCTCGCCGAGCAGCCGCGCCGCCTCCTGCATGCGCCGCCCGGTCAGATGGCGTGCCGGGGCCTCGCCGACCAGCGCGCGGAACGCGGCCGTGAACGCGGAGCGGGACATACCGACCTCGCGGGCCAGCGACTCGATGGTCCACGGCTCGGCGAACCGGGTCGCGATCATCACCAGGGCACGGCTCACCCCGGGGTGGCGGAGGACCGGCAGGGAGGCGGGGTTCTCGGCGAACTCCCGCAGCAGCGGGCGCAGCGCGAGCACCAGGGCCATCTCGAAGGCCCGCAGGGTGATCAGCCGGTCGCCGGGGCCGACGGGCCGGTCGGGGGCGGCGAGCAGCCGCAGGGTGTCGCGCAGCAGCGGCTCCCGGTCGACCTGCGAACGGTCGAGGACCAGCGCCCAGGGCAGCGCCTTGTACAGACCTGTGGCGGCGCTGGAGTCGTAGTGCAGCCCGGCGCACAGCAGCCGGCTCTCCGGCCCGGTGCCGCCGATGCGGATCTCGCCCGAGGTGCCGGGCTGGCGCTCGGGCAGGACCGCCTTGAGCGGCACGCCCTGCCGGTCGGGCCGGTCGGAGAGCCGGTGGGCGGTGCCGGTGGGGAAGACGGCCAGGTCACCGGCGTGCAGTTCCTGCGGCGGCTGGCCGTCGGCGGTGATCCAGCAGCCGCCCTCGACGATGTAGTGGAGGACGGCACAGCCCTGCTCGGCGTCGCCCTCGATCGCCCAGGGGGCGCGGACGTGCCAGCGGCTGTCGAAGACGCCGGTGAGGCGCAGCGGTTGCAACAGCTCACTGAGGAGGTCGTCGTTGCGGTCGTCGTTCCCGGTTTCGGTGCGCACGGTGTCCATGGACGATCCTTCAACCCCCGCCCCGAATTGTTAATTGATCGGCCAAAGCCGCCGCCGCCAGCCTGAGAGGAGCCGTCATGGCAGCAGTCACACCCTATCGAAGGGCCAATCAGGAATATGTCGGAGCCAATGTCCGAGCAGAATCAGATGCGGGTAGCAGTGGTGGGAGCGACCGGTTTCCAGGGCGGCGCGGTCGCCCGTCTGCTGACCGAGCGTGACCACCGGGTACGTACGCTCTCCCGGCGCCCCGAGGGCGACCGGCCCCCGCTGCCCGGGGTCTCGTGCGCCACGGGCGACCTCGACGACGCCGAGGCCGTACGGCAGCTGTTCGCGGGCGCGACGCACGCCGCGGTGGTGATGCCGCTGGTGTACGAGGCGAAGCGGGTGCGTGCCTACGCCCGGAACATCGCGGAGGCGGCCGTCGCCGCCGGGGTGCGGCGGCTGGTGTACAACGCCAACACCCGCGTCCCCCGTACGCCCACCGATGTGGCCGCGTTCGAGACGCGGCGGATCGCCGAGGAGGTGCTGCGGGAGAGCGGCGTGCCGCTGGTGGTGCTGCGGCCGCCGGTCTACCTGGACAACCTGTTCAGCCCGTGGAACGGACCGGCTCTGGTCAACGACGGCATCCTCGCCTATCCGCTGCCGGCCGACACGCCGACGGCGTGGCTCTCGCACCGGGACCTGGCGCGGGCGGTGTACGCGGCGCTCACCGTGGACGGCCTGGAGGGGCGTACGTACGACATCGGCGGCGTGCGGGCGCTGACGGGTGATGAGCTGGCGGAGGCGTTCGGCAGGGGGCTGGGGCGCGAGGTGCGCTACCAGGCGCTGGCGCCGGACGTCTTCGAGCGGGGCCTGGCCGAGGCGATCGGCCCGGCGGCGGCGGCCGGAGTGGCGGGCATCTACCACTACATGGCGGGGGGTCAGGAGCCGCTGCTGATGGCGGGTGACGACGGCGCGTCGGCCCGGGCGCTGTCGGTGCCGCCCACGCCGGTCGAGGAGTGGGTGTCGCGCCAGCCGTGGCAGATGTGGGCGAGCGATCCGGAGGAGCAGGACGCCCAAACGCTCACCTGAACGCCACTGGACACACCCGAGCAGGAACCGGCCTCGATTTTCCACTCGAACGGGGCCGGTTCTTTTCGTCTCCGTCTACGCCTGAGTAGTTAGCAACGCGCCGGATTGCCCACCCGAAGGGTGTGGGTAGGGCTCCTCCGGTACCCGCCCACCCGAGTGAACCCGGACAGGAGCGGTGATGCCTGCGCTCTGCCACTCGTCAACCGAGCAAGTACAAAGAGCGATACCCCGTACGCAACCCTCAGGTGATGCCGTGAACTCGCTGATTGGCCGCATTCCCGTTCTCGATGTACGCCCGCTCGTCGACTGCGGCAGAAGGCCCGCCAAGGCGGTGGTCGGCGAAACCTTCCAGATCACGGCCACGGTGTTCCGTGAAGGCCACGACGCCGTGGCCGCGAACGTCGTCCTGACGGACCCGGCCGGACAGCCGGGCCCGTTCACCCCGATGCGGGAACTGGCGCCCGGCACCGATCGCTGGGGCGCCGAGGTCACTCCAACGGCCGAAGGGCGTTGGACTTTCACCGTCGAGGCGTGGAGCGACCCGATCGCCACCTGGCGCCACACCGCCGGCATCAAGATCCCGGCCGGTATCGACACCGACCTGGTCCTGGCCGAGGGCGCCTCCCTGCACGAGCGGGCCGCCGACGGCGTACCGAAGGGCGAGGGCCGCGAGGCGGTGCTCGCCGTGGTGGACGCGCTGCGCGACGAGCGGCGCTCCGCCGAGGACCGGCTCGCCGCCGCCCTCGGCACGGAGGCGGTCCAGGCGCTCGCCGCCCATCCACTGCGCGAACTGGTCACCTCCTCGCGGCCGTTGCCGTTGCTGGTGGAGCGCGAGAGGGCGCTGTTCGGGTCGTGGTACGAGATGTTCCCGCGCTCCGAGGGAGCCAGGGTGGAGAACGGCCGCCTGGTCTCCGGGACCTTCCGCACGGCCGCAGAGCGACTTCCGGCCATCGCCGCGATGGGCTTCGATGTCGTGTATCTGCCGCCCATTCACCCCATCGGCACCACCCACCGCAAGGGCCCCAACAACACCCTGACGGCCGGCCCCGACGACGTCGGCGTGCCGTGGGCGATCGGCTCCCACGAGGGCGGCCACGACGCGATCCACCCCGACCTGGGAACCATCGAGGACTTCGACGCCTTCGTCGAACGGGCGCGCGAACTGCGCCTGGAGGTGGCGCTGGACTTCGCGCTCCAGTGCTCGCCGGACCACCCGTGGGTGAAGAAGCGCCCGGCCTGGTTCCACCACCGGGCCGACGGGACCATCGCGTACGCCGAGAACCCGCCGAAGAAGTACCAGGACATCTATCCGATCGCGTTCGACCGGGACATGCGGGGCATCGTCCGCGAGACCCTGCGCGTGCTGCGGTACTGGATGGACCACGGCGTACGCATCTTCCGCGTCGACAACCCGCACACCAAGCCCGTGGTGTTCTGGGAGAAGGTCATCGGCGCCATCAACAAGTCCGACCCGGACGTGATCTTCCTGGCGGAGGCCTTCACCCGGCCCGCGATGATGCACACCCTCGGCGCGATCGGCTTCCAGCAGTCGTACACGTACTTCACCTGGCGCAACACCAAGCAGGAGCTGACCGAGTACCTGACGGAGCTGTCCGGTGACGCCGCCGCCTACATGCGGCCGAACTTCTTCGTGAACACCCCGGACATCCTGAACGCCTACCTCCAGCACGGTGGCCGCCCCGCCTTCGAGGTGCGCGCGGTGCTCGCCGCGACGATGTCCCCGACGTGGGGCGTGTACGCCGGGTACGAGCTGTGCGAGAACACCCCGGTACGGGAGGGCAGCGAGGAGTACCTCGACTCGGAGAAGTACCAACTCCGGCCCCGGGACTGGGAGTCGGCGGAGCGCGAGGGCCGCACCATCGCCCCCCTGATCGCGAAACTGAACCGGATCAGGCGCCGCAACGCCGCCCTGCGCCGGCTGCGCTCGGTGCGCTTCCACCACGCCGACAACGACGCCGTCATCGCGTACAGCAAGCGAGCGGGTTCGAACATTGTTCTGACGGTCGTCAACCTCGACCCGCGCCACACCCACGAGGCGACGGTGTCGTTGGACATGCCGGAACTCGGCCTCGACTGGCACGAGACCGTGCCGGTGCGCGATGAGCTCACCGGTGAGACCTATCACTGGGGCAGGGCCAACTATGTGCGCCTCGAGCCGGGTGTCACGCCCGCGCACATTCTCGTCCTGCGACCGTCCCCGCCGATCGGAGGGTCACCCACATCATGATCGTCAACGAGCCCGTCCACGACACGTTCGCGGACACACCGGCAAAGGATCGTGATCCCGACTGGTTCAAACGAGCCGTCTTCTACGAGGTTCTGGTGCGTTCGTTCCAGGACAGCAATGGCGACGGTGTCGGCGACCTCAAGGGCATCACCGCCAAGCTGGACTATCTGCAGTGGCTCGGGGTCGACTGCCTCTGGCTCCCGCCGTTCTTCAAGTCCCCCCTGCGGGACGGCGGTTACGACGTATCGGACTACACCTCCGTACTGCCCGAATTCGGCGACCTGGCCGACTTCGTCGAGTTCGTCGATGCCGCCCACCAGCGCGGCATGCGAGTGATCATCGACTTCGTGATGAACCACACCAGCGACCAGCACCCGTGGTTCCAGGAATCCCGCAGCGACCCCGACGGCCCCTACGGCGACTACTACGTCTGGGCCGACGACGACAAGCAGTTCCAGGACGCGCGGATCATCTTCGTCGACACCGAGACGTCCAACTGGACCTTCGACCCGGTGCGCAAGCAGTACTACTGGCACCGGTTCTTCTCCCACCAGCCGGACCTCAACTACGAGAACCCGGCCGTGCAGCAGGAGATCCTGTCCGCGCTGCGCTTCTGGCTGGACCTCGGCATCGACGGGTTCCGCCTCGACGCCGTGCCGTACCTCTACCAGGAGGAAGGCACCAACTGCGAGAACCTCCCGGCCACCCACGCCTTCCTCAAGCGGGTGCGCAAGGAGATCGACGCCGCGTACCCCGACACCGTGCTGCTCGCCGAGGCCAACCAGTGGCCGGAGGACGTCGTCGACTACTTCGGCGACTACGCGGCCGGCGGCGACGAGTGCCACATGGCGTTCCACTTCCCGGTCATGCCGCGCATCTTCATGGCGGTGCGCCGCGAGTCCCGCTACCCCGTCTCCGAAGTCCTGGCCAAGACCCCGGCGATCCCGGCGAACTGCCAGTGGGGCATCTTCCTGCGCAACCACGACGAGCTGACGCTGGAAATGGTCACGGACGAAGAGCGTGACTACATGTACGCCGAGTACGCCAAGGACCCGCGGATGCGCGCCAACATCGGCATCCGGCGGCGTCTGGCCCCGCTGCTCGACAACGACCGGAACCAGATCGAGCTGTTCACCGCGCTGCTGCTGTCCCTGCCCGGCTCGCCGATCCTGTACTACGGCGACGAGATCGGCATGGGCGACAACATCTGGCTGGGCGACCGCGACGGTGTGCGCACGCCCATGCAGTGGACGCCCGACCGCAACGCGGGCTTCTCGTCCTGCGACCCGGGCCGGCTCTACCTGCCGACCATCATGGACCCGGTCTACGGCTACCAGGTCACCAACGTCGAGGCGTCGATGGCGTCGCCCTCGTCGCTGCTGCACTGGACGCGGCGGATGATCGAGATCCGCAAGCAGAACGTGGCCTTCGGCCTCGGCTCGTACACGGAACTGCCGTCGTCCAATCCGGCGGTCCTCGCGTTCCTCCGGGAGTACGGGGACGACCTGGTGATGTGCGTGCACAACTTCTCGCGCTTCCCGCAACCGACGGAGCTGGACCTGCGGCGGTTCAACGGGATGCACCCGGTGGAGCTGATCGGCGGGGTCCGCTTCCCCGCGATCGGCGAATGGCCGTATCTGCTCACCCTCGCGGGTCACGGCTTCTACTGGTTCCGCCTCCGCGCGGACACCGCGAAGCCGGCCAAGGGCAAGACGGTCACGGAAGCCACCGTGGCCACGTCCGGCACGGTGACCCCGGCCAAGTCCGGCACGGCCGTCACGGGCGCCGTGGCTACGGCGGGCGGGCCGGCCCACACGGCGTCCACCGGGGCGTCGGCGGCTCCGGCCCCGACCGGCGCGGCGGCCGTAGCCGCGCCGGCCCCGGCGGACAGAGCGACGCCCCCCGGCGCGGCGGCTTCCGGGACGGCGGCTTCCGGGGCATCCGGCACGGTGGGCGTGGCTACGGCACGGGCGGGTGCGGCCGGCGGGCTCGACCACCCGGCGCCGTACCCCGGCACGGCGGCGAGCCCCGCCACCGCCGCGAAGGCGGTGGCACGGGCGAGTACGGCCGGGGCGGCGCCATCCACCGGGGCGCCCGGCGTGACCGCCCGGATGGTGGCGGCCGACGGGACGTCAGCCGGTGGGGTGGGCGCGGCCGGACGGAGCGGCGCACCCACCGATGGCGGAGCCCGGGCGGCCGGGAAGGGGTGAGGACATCGGGGCGGGGCGTTTCCGACGCCCCGCCCTGGGCACTCTCCCCCTCATACGTCGATTCGGGTCTATCTCGACCATCCCCGCCCGACACGTCCCGCACAGCCGGACAGCACTCGCCGCATTCCGGGACACTCTGCACGTTCTGTGCATTTCGTAGTGCCCGGGGAAAGGACGCGCTGCCATGTCGGAGACCGCATCCACCGCCCGGGCCCCGGTCGCCCTGCTCCCCTCCCTGGTGCCGCTGCTTCACGAATGGCTGCCGCGCCAGCGCTGGTTCGCCGGAAAGGGGCGGCCCGTCACCGGCTTCGCCCTCGTCTCGGTCACCGAACTGCTCCCGCTCGACACCACCGGGCCCGGGCTGCTGCACCTGCTCGTGCGGGTCCAGCAGCCCGGCCTCAACACCGCCGCCCAGGGTGACTGCTACCAGCTGCTGCTGGGCGTGCGGAGCAGCCTGCCGCCGCAGCTCGCGTCCGCCCTGATCGGCCACGTCCCGGACGGCCCGCTCGCCGGGCGGACGATCTACGAGGGGCTCAGCGACCCACGGCTCGCGGCGCTCCTGCTGGAACGATTGCGCACACCCGGACCGATGGGCCCGCTGCGGTTCTCCCGGACCGTCGCGATCCCCGAGGGCCTCACGCCCCGCGCCCTGGACGCCGAGCAGTCCAACTCCTCGCTGGTGTACGGTGATTCCTACATCCTGAAGGTGTTCCGCCGGGTCTACCCGGGCGCCAACCCGGACCTGGAGCTGCCGCTCGCGCTCGCCCGCGCCGGCTGCACCCGGGTCCCGGCGCCCGTCGCCTGGTACGAGACGGGCAACGGCCGGCCGGAGGCCAGCACCCTCGGTGTGCTCCAGCCGTATCTGCGCGGGTCCCAGGACGGCTGGCAGCTCGCCCTGGACGCGCTCGGCGCCGGGCGCGACTTCGCCTCCGAGGCGCGGGCCCTCGGCCGGGCCACCGCCGAGGTGCACACCGCGCTGGCGGACGCCCTGCCGACGGTCACACTGGGACGTCCGCAGACCGAGAACCTGGTCCACGGGATGAGCCGCCGCCTGGACGCCGCCGCCCAGGCGGTGCCCGCGCTGATGCCGTACGTCCCCGGGCTGCGCGCCGCGTTCGAGGCGGTCGGCGAGATGAGATCGGGCAGCCGGCTGTGGCGGGCCCAGCGGGTCCACGGCGACCTGCACCTGGGCCAGACGCTCCGCACGCAAGACGGCGACTGGTCGGTGATCGACTTCGAGGGCGAGCCCGCGAAGCCGCTCGCCGAGCGCCGCCGCCCCCAGCCACCGGTGCGTGACGTGGCCGGCATGCTGCGCTCCTTCGACTACGCGGCCCGCTCCTACCGCCCCTGGAACCCGGACTGGGCCGAGCGGTGCCGGGACGCCTACTGCACCGGGTACGCCGAGGCCGCGGGCACCGACCCGCGCGCCGAGCCCGCGCTGCTGCGCGCGTACGAGACGGACAAAGCCGTGTACGAGGTCGTGTACGAGGCCCGGCACCGCCCCGACTGGCTCCCGGTCCCGATGGCGGCCATCCGCCGCCTTGCCGCGCAGACCACCACTCCGTGATGTGAACGCCCTTGAGGAGGCCCTCCCCCGTGACCCCCCGTCGTCCCACCCGTACCCCCGCCACCCAGAAGGCCCCGGCCACCCGGAAGACGCCGGTCGGGGACGCCACCGCCCTGCCCGCGCCGCCGCCCGGCGCGACGCCCAAGCCCCGCGTGGGCGGCACCACCACCGTGGGAGCCCCGCCGCTCGACCCCGCCGACCGGGGGCGGCTGCTCGCGGGTGAGCACCACGACCCGCACGCCCTGCTGGGTGCCCATCCGGTCGACGGCGGCATCGCCGTCCGTGCCCTGCGCCCGTGCGCGAAGAGCGTGGCCGTGCTGGTGGACGGGGCGCGCACCGAGCTGCACGACGACGGCGACGGACTGTTCTCGACCGTGCTGCCGCTGTCCGAGGTCCCCGCGTACACGTTCCAGGTCGCCTACGACTCCGGGGTCGTCGACGTGGACGACCCGTACCGCTTCCTGCCCGCGCTCGGGGAGCTGGACCTGCATCTGATCGGTGAGGGCCGGCACGAGGAGCTGTGGAAGGCGCTCGGCGCCCAGCCCATGACCCACCAGGGCGTCGCCGGCACCCGTTTCACGGTGTGGGCGCCGAACGCGCGCGGGGTGCGGCTCGTCGGCGAGTTCAACTACTGGGACGCGGGCACCGGCCTGCCGCTGCGGTCGCTGGGCGGCACCGGTGTGTGGGAGCTGTTCGTGCCCGGGCTGGGCGAGGGCGCGCTGTACAAGTTCGCCGTCACCGGGCCCGACGGCCACTGCTCGCTGCGCGCCGACCCGATGGCCCGCCGCACCCAGTGCCCGCCGGAGACGGCCTCCATCGTCACCGCTTCCCACTACGAGTGGCAGGACGCCGAGTGGATGGCGCACCGCGGTGACCGCCCGGTCCACGAGGCGCCCTTCTCCGTGTACGAGGTGCACCTGCCGTCCTGGCGGCCCGGTCTGACGTACCGGGAGCTGGCCGAGGAGCTGCCCGCGTACGTCAAGGGCCTCGGCTTCACGCACGTGGAGCTGATGCCGGTCGCCGAGCACCCCTACAGCCCGTCCTGGGGCTACCAGGTCACCGGTTTCTACGCGCCCACGGCCCGCCTCGGCACGCCCGACGACTTCAGGTACTTCGTGGACGCCTGCCACCGGGCCGGGCTCGGCGTCCTCGTCGACTGGGTGCCGGCCCATTTCCCGAAGGACGACTGGGCGCTGGCCCGCTTCGACGGCACGCCGCTGTACGAGCACCCCGACCCGCGGCGCGCCGAGCACCCCGACTGGGGCACCCTCGAATTCGACTACGGGCGGACCGAGGTCCGCAACTTCCTCGTCGCGAACGCCGTCTACTGGTGCGAGGAGTTCCACATCGACGGCCTGCGGGTCGACGCGGTCGCCTCGATGCTGTACCTGGACTACTCGCGCGAGGGCGGCGACTGGGTCCCCAACGAACACGGCGGGCGGGAGAACTTCGACGCGGTCGCCTTCCTCCAGGAGATGAACGCCACCGTTTACCGCCGCTGCCCGGGCGTGGTGACCATCGCCGAGGAGTCCACGGCCTGGGAGGGCGTCACCCGCCCCACCGACAGCGGCGGCCTCGGCTTCGGGCTGAAGTGGAACATGGGCTGGATGCACGACTCGCTGGTGTACGTCTCCAAGGAGCCCGTGCACCGCAAGTACCACCACAACGAGATGACGTTCTCGATGGTGTACGCGTACAGCGAGAACTACGTCCTGCCGATCTCGCACGACGAGGTGGTGCACGGCAAGCAGGCGCTGGTGACCAAGATGCCGGGCGACTGGTGGCAGCGGCGTGCCAACCAGCGCGCCTACCTGGGCTTCATGTGGGCGCACCCCGGCAAGCAACTGCTGTTCATGGGGCAGGAGTTCGCGCAGGGCGCCGAGTGGTCCGAGGCGCACGGCCCGGAGTGGTGGCTCACGGAGGACGACTACCACTCGGCGGGCGACCACCGCGGGATGCGGGACCTGGTCCGCGACCTCAACGCGGTGTACGGGGCGACGCCCGCCCTGTGGGAGCGGGACACCGTCCCGGAGGGCTTCCAGTGGTCGCTCGGTGACGCCGCCGAGGACAACGTCTTCGCCTTCCTGCGGTACGACGCGCAAGGGGCGCCGCTGCTGTCGGTGAGCAACTTCTCGCCGGTGGTGCGCGACGACTACCGGCTGTGGGTGCCGGACCGGATCTCGGCGTGGGCGGAGGTCCTGAACACCGACGCGGCCGAGTACGGCGGCAGCGGCGTACGCAACGCCGACCCGGTGAAGCCGGAGGCCGGGCACGTCCGGCTGACGCTGCCTCCGCTGGCGACGGTGTGGATGAAACCTGCCTGACAGCCGGTACGAAATTCGGGTGCGGGAAGGCCGGCGGGCGGGTGACCATGACCGCCATGACCGACCTTCCCGCGCAGACCCTGCTGGTGTTCGACCGTGACGACTGGGTGTACGTCGTGCCTTCCTTCGAAGCCGCGGCCCTGGAGTTCGAAGCGGTCGACGTGGCGGACGGGACGTACGAGGCCTTCACGGTCGACGGTGAACGGGTCGCCCTGACCGCGCCCGAGGGGTGGCGGGGCCCGGTCGTCGTCGAGGCGACCGGGCAGCGGGACATGGCCGCGCTGCGGGAGCGGATCGAGCGGAGCTCGGGCTCGCCCGCGCCCACCCCCGAGGAACTGGCGCGCCTCCACCTCAGCCGCTGACGCGGACGAGCCGGCGGCTGCGGCGGCGGCGCGCACACGGTCAGTCCGCCGTCTTCTTGACGCCCTTGCACTCGTCGGTGGTGTCGGCGGCGCCGGGCACGGAGGCCGTCTTCACCTGGTTGAAGTTGGCGACGTAGGCGTCGTGGTGCGCGGTGACGTCGACCTTGAGCAGCGCCTCGTCGTTCTCCCGGAGCGCGGGCCCCGAGTAGTTGTGGCTGCCTGTCCACAGCACCTTGTTGACCGCGCCGTCGTACATGCCGTCGATCAGCAGGTACTTGGAGTGGATGACCGAGTTGGTGGTGGCCGGATTCCCGTCCTCGTCCCAGTTGTGGCACCGCACGGTCGGGCCACCCGAGGCGTGCAACGCCTCCCAGGTGCCGGTCGACGTGCCGCCGCTGCTGGCGAGGCTGTCGGCTTCCGCGTACACCACCTCGACCGCACAGCCGGCCCGCTGCAGATCCGTCAGCTTCTGCGCCACTCCCTGCCTCGTGATCTTGAGGACGGCGACACGGACCTTCGTCTGCCTGGCGACCCCGCCGGAGGTGTACTTGCAGGTCACATTGTCAAGGACGTTCCAGATGGTGTCCTGTGTGTTCCCGGAGCCGGGGTAGGGGTAGAAGTAGGCCTTGAACGGGCTGGACGTGGTGGTGCTGTAGGACCAGCTCTGCCAGTCCATCCCCTTGAGCTTCGAGAAGTAGTTCGAGTACGCGGTGTACATGGGCGTGTTGAACGGCAGCACGAAGGCGTTGTTCCACATGCGGCTGTACGCCGACGGGGACATGTTCGAGGAGCTCTGCACCACGAGGTTGGCGGCACCGTCGACCTGTGAGAACAGCCAGAACTTGTTGTGGTTGATGCCGTTGCTGGTCAGGGCGTCGGGATCACCCAGGCAGGACCGCTTCTGCGGACAGGTGCCGACGAAGGACGCTCGCGCCCGGTCCGTCCCGAGGGCGCTCGCCAGGATGGCGTAAGAGGTGTCCGTGGTCGAGGCGGCGCTCGTGGAATCGAGCATCACCTGGACGTTGACCCCGCGGTTCGTGTGCGCGTCGGCCAGCGCCTGGGCGACGCCCTCGTCCCACAGGTGGTACATCGCGACCTTGATGTCCGACGCCGGGGCGGCGGTGTCGATGTACGTCAGCAGTCGCGCGCGTATCGCCTCCTGCTCGGCCACGGTGCCGGTGGGCTTGTTGAAGACCGGCCCCTCGGCCACCGTGGCGGCGGCCGGTGACGCACCCGTCAGCTGGAGTCCCACGACCAGCAGAACCGTACTGAGTACGGCGGCGATCCTGGGTGATCTGCACAGGGATGCGAAGCGCATCGAGTTCCTCCCCTGGTGGTCCGGACTGCCCTGACGAGGGCATCCGTCCACGCGTTCGTGTGCCGCGACTGCGGCGGGGACGGATCTTGTCAGAAGAGTTGCAATCGCAACAGAGGGTTGAGCGTTTGGTGAAGATTGCGCCCTTTGTTGATCTAGACATGACTTTCCCGTGCCGTCTAGGGTCCGTTCGCTGTGACTCGTTCGGTGCGCAGCTCCACAGCCGAGGCACAGCAGTCACGAGAGTCCGACGAGACGCCGCCGTGCGTCGGCGCTTGAGGAAGTCGGCGAAACTCTGTGAGGCGATTGCGCTCGCGCGGCATGGCCGCGTTGGTCGGCAAGGCAATGGTGGCGGGGCTGATGTCCGCCTTGGTGGTCGTACCGTCGGCGACGGCGGTGACGGCGCCCGAGGGCGACGAACCCCGTGTCCGGGCCCGGGCGCTGGACGCGTCGGTTCCGCAGGCCACCGAGCCGACCTTGGAGAAGGCTCCGGGCGTCTCCTGGCCCAAGGCCGGGAAGGCCACGGTCGACCTTCGGACGGCGCCCCGCACGGCCGGGACATCCGTCGTCTCCGTGCGGCCGGCGAAGCCGCGGGCAGCGGCGGGAGCGAGGTCGTCGGCCGGAGCGACGGACCCGTCCAAGGTCGATGTGGAGGTCCTGGACCACAAGAAGGCCGAGGCGGCCGGTGGTCTGGGCCTCGCCCTGCGGGTGTCCCGCAAGGACGGCGGCAGCACGGCGGGGCCGGTCGAGGTGTCGATCGACTACTCGGGCTTCGCCCACGCGTATGGGGGCGACTTCGCCTCCCGGCTGCGCCTGATCCAGCTCCCGTCGTGTGCGGCCACCACTCCCGGAGTCAAGGCGTGCCAGCGATCCCGGTTCGTCGCCGCCGACAACGACACCTCGGGGCAGACCCTGACGGCGATGGTCGAAGCGGCTCCGCAGACGCGGCAGATCTCCGGCATGGCGGCCGTCTCGGAGCCGGCCGTGTACGCGCTGACGTCCGGCTCGTCGTCCGACAAGGGTGACTACCGCGCGAGCACCCTGTCGCCGACCGGCAAGTGGGACGTGTCGCTCGGATCGGGCGCGTTCACCTACTCGGTGCCGATCGAAGTCCCCGAGCCCCCGATGGGCAAGGCGCCGGAGATCTCCCTCAACTACAACTCGCAGGCGATAGACGGCCGGACCTCCGCGTCGAACAACCAGGCTTCCTGGGTCGGCATGGGCTGGGACCTCAATGTCGGCTACATCGAGCGGCGCTACAAGAACTGCGCCCAGGACGGGCATCCGACGTTCGGCGACCTGTGCTGGGACTCGCCCAACTCGAGCCAGGACCCCAACGGTGCCAATTATGTGATCAATCTGGGCGGCACCACCTCGGCATTGGTCCAGGACGGCAACGGCACGGGGTCATTCCACCTGCTGGACGACCCGGGCTGGCGCGTGCAGAAGCTCAACGGCGGCTACGGCAGCGACAACACGGACGAGTTCTGGGTCATCACGCACCAGGACGGCACCCGCTACTACTTCGGCTGGGGCCGCTCCGAGCGGCTCAATTCCCAGAACACCTACGAGAAGACGAATTCCGTCCTCACCGTGCCCGTGATCGGCGACGACGCGGGCGAACCGTGCAAGCCGTCGTACCCGAACCCCTGCAAGCAGGCGTACCGGTGGAATCTCGACCGCGTGGTGACGCCCAACGAGGTGGAGAACACCTACTTCTACACGAAGGAGACGAACTTCTACCGTTCGGTGGCGGCTGCGGACAAGGCGCGCTCCTACGACTCCGCCTCCTACCTGGAGCGGATCGACTACGGCTGGTCCTCCCAGATCCCGGGTGCCCAGCTGCCGGGACAGGTGGACTTCCAGCATGTGAACCGGTGTGTCGAGCGGATGGCCGAGAAGGACCCCCTGGACAACGTCACGCCGGACTGCCCGACCATCGACGCCAAGCCGGAGTCGTACCCGGACGTGCCCGTCGACCTGATCTGCGACGGCCCTGAGGACGGGGAGAGCTGCGCGGGCAAGACGTACTTCCCCACGTTCTTCCAGCGCGCCATGCTGTGGGACATCGTCGTCAGGGTCCGGGACGACAACGCTGCGGCCTGGGACACCGTGCGGCAGTACCAGATGAAGTACGCGCTGATGGACCCCTCCGGAGCGGTCGGTGACCAGCTGTGGCTGGACTACATCCAACGGCGCGGTTACTCGGGTGCCGACATCACCCTGCCGACGATCAACTTCAACGGCGAGTGGCAGGACAACAAGGTGGGCGCGGGTGAGCTGAACTTCCGCCGGGTGAGCAAGGTGTTCACCGACACCGGAGCGACCATATCCGCCACGTACGGGCACGCCACGGACGACGGCGGGGCGATCAGCCGCCAGTGCGACGAGAACGATCCGCCGGCCCAGTCGGCCAACGCGTACGAGTGCTTCTGGCAGAAGTGGACCCCCGAGGGCACGGAAACCGAGCGGACCGGCTGGTTCAAGAAGTTCGTGGTGAAGAAGATGGTCGTCGATCCGGGCGACCTGGCCGAGGGCGATCCGGCGATGACCACGACCTACGAGTACGACGGAGCCCCCGGGTGGCGGTTCACCGCGGACCCGATCACCAAGGACGAGGACGAATCCTGGTCCGAGTGGCGCGGCTACGGCAAGGTGCTGGTGACCACCGGAGCCAACGCCAACAAGCACTCCACGTACCACTGGCTGTACCGGGGCCTCGACGGTGACCGGACCGCCAAGACGGACCCGTCGCAGACACGGGCGGTGAAGGTGACCGACTCGGAGGGCAAGGAGTGGACGGACTCCCCCTGGCTGGCGGGCAGGACGCTGGAGACGTCGAGCCGCGACCACGAGGACAAGGCGCAGTCACGGCAGTGGCACGAGTACTGGACGCACAACACGGCGCAGTACACCGGCCTTCCGGACGCGCGGTTCGTCCGTGAGAACAAGACCCGGACCCTGGAGAAGCTGTCGACGTCCAGTGATGACCCGGTGACCTGGCGAGAGCACGTCGTCGAGAACGAGTACGACGACACCGAGACGGCCTCGACCTCCTTCGGCCTGCCGATGCGCATCGACGACTGGGGCGTGACCGCCGTCTCCGACAACACCTGCACCGAGTACGGCCGCGCCTACAACACCGACACCCTCGACGCGACCGGCACCAAGCGCTGGATGGTCTACCAGGACGACGAGCGCCACTACTCCGTGTCCTGCACCGCCCAGGCCGCCGACCAGGCCGCCGGCAACGACACGCTGCACCAGGACAGGCGGACCGTCACCTTCTTCGACCACGCGACCTCGTTCACGGAGAACGACACCAAGCTCAACGACGGCAACGCCACCGAGCTGCGCGTCTACACCGACGCCTCCACGTACCGGTCCGCGAAGAGCGACTACGACGACGCCGGGCGCCGGATCAAGGCGTGGGACGGGAAGAACAACGCCACCACCACGACCTACAGCCCCGCGACGTCCTGGCCCACCGACGGCATCACCACCACGACACCCGACCCGGACGGCACCGGCCCCGGCACAGCCATGAAGAACACGGTCCACACCTCCCGCTTCTTCGGGCGGCCGTGGAAGACCGTGGACGCCAACGGCAACACCACACGAGTGGAGTACGACGCCGTCGGCCGGCTCTCCAAGGTCTTCAAGCCGAGCGAGTCGGCGAACTACCCCGACGGGAACCCGTCACTCCGGTTCGCCTACTCCGTGCCGGTCGCCGCCTCCGCGACGGGCGTCCCCGACGTCGCCACCGGCGCGGGCCTCAGGACCACGTCCGAGGCACTGCAGTCCGGTTCCACGTACGCGAAGAGCGTCGTGTACAGCGACGGCCTGGGCCGGGAACGGGAGAAGCAGGAGCCTGCCCCGTCCGGCACGGGACGCATCGTGACCACGACGCGGTACGACTCCTCGGGCAACGTGGCCGGCACCTCGGCCCCCTTCCACAGCGCCGGAGCGGCCGGATCGGGTCAGGTCAATCCGGCCCTGACCGACCTTCCCTCGTACACGGACGCCGTGGTCGACTGGGCGGGACGCACCACCCTGACCCAGATCCAGGTCAACGGTGTGACGCAGCCGGTCAACAAGACGGTCACCCGCTACGGCGGCGCCGATCTGACCACGGTCTTCCCGCCGAGCGGCGGGCCCGTGGACACGTACACGGACGTCTTCGGACGGACCGCGAAGGTGATCGAGCACATCGGCGCCGAGTCGTACACCACGTCGTACGAGTACACGCGCAGCGGCAAGCTGAAGTACATCCACGACTCTCGCGGCAACACCACCCACTACACCTACAACTGGGCGGGCGACCGGGTCACCACCGATGACCCCGACGCGGGTGCGAGTTCGTCGACGTATGACGCCAACGGTCAGGTGGCGACCACCACGGACGCCAACGACACCGTGCTGACGTACGAGTACGACAGCCTGATGCGGGCCACCAGGACCAAGCTGGGCACCACCGTCCTGACCAACAGGACCTACGACACCGTCACCGGTGGCAAGGGCCTGCCGGCCACGGCCACCACGTACACCGGCGGCCGGCCGTACACCAGCAAGGTGGACGCCTACGACGCCAACGGACGCCCGACCTCGAAGACGGTCACCGTGCCCGATGACGGCGCGGGCCTCGCGGGCTCGTACACCTTCGGATACGGCTACGACACCGCCGACCACGTCACCTCGGTGAACTACCCGGCCATCGGGGGACTGCCGCAGGAGACCGTCACCACCGGCTACACGGCGCAGGGCAGGCTCTCCAAGGTTTCCAGCGGGCTGGCCACGTACCTGTCCGGCACCGACTACGACGACTACGGCCGGCTCACCTCCCGCACCCTCGGGACCGCGGGTACCGGCACGTCCGTCACCCGGACCTTCGGGTACGACGATGCCAACGGCACCGGCTGGCTGAAGAACGTCGTCACCAGCACGCTGAAGAACGGCACCGGCACCAAGGTGCAGGACGACACCTACACCCGCGACAACGGCGGCTCGGTGACATCGCTGCGCGCATCGGTCGACAACCAGCAGGAGTGCTACCGCTACGACGATCTGAACCGGCTCACGGACGCCTGGACCACCGCGGCGACGAGCTGCGGCAGCACGCCACAGTCCGACTTCACGGGCCCGGCCCCCTACCAGACGAAGTACGCCTATGACCGGCTGGGCAACATCCAGTCGGTCGTGGACACCACCTCGAGCGGGTCGACGACGAAGGACTACGCCTACGCCGGCTACAGCGCCGACGAGTCCGCCTACACCCCCGACCAGCCCCGCCCGCACGCTGTGGCCTCGGTGACCTCGCCCTCGGGCAAGGACACCTACGGCTACGACGCCGCGGGTCAGCTCACGAGCCGTACCGCCGCCGGGATCGCCTCCACGCTCACGTGGACCCCCGAGCGCCAGTTGGCCTCGATCACCCAGAAGAAGACCGGCGGTGACGAGACCACCCGGTACGTCCGCGATGCCGACGGCAATGTCCTCCTGCGCACCTCGGTCCGGGAGCACGTCCTGTACCTCGACGGCCACGAGTTGCGCAAGGCGGGCACCACGGCCGCCAAGGCCACCCGGTACTACGCGGCCGAGGACGCGAACCTCGCGATGCGCACGGCCGACGGCAGTGCCACCGGGGTGCTGACCTGGCTGCTGGGCGACGGCCAGGCATCCACCCAGCTGGCGATCACCACGGCGGGCGTGGTCACCCGGCGCCGGTACACGCCTTTCGGGGCGCAGCGAGGGTCCACCGGCCTGTCCTCGGCGAGCGATCGCGGGTACGTCGGCATGGCGGAGGACGATTCGACCGGGTTCTCCCTGACGGGCGCCCGCGTCTACGACCCCCAGCTGGGACGGTTCCTCTCCACGGACCCGCTGCAGTCGCCCTACCAGCCGCAGAAGCTGAGCTCCTACAGCTACTCGGCGAACGATCCGGTCAACTACAGCGACCCCACGGGCCTCGACAGGGCCTGCCGCTGCGGTGACCGGCCACCGCTGGAAGTGGGCGGCCGGCCGACCGGGCGGCACACGAGCGGCGGCATCCCCAACGCCCCGCGCGGACCGGCGACGGCGCCCGCCCCGGGCTGCGACCAGGCATGCAAGAACGCCCTCAACGCCCTGGTCTGGGACCAGAAGGGACTCAACAAGAGGCTGGCGGTCGAGCTGCGCAACTACGTGTTCGTGCTGGGCGGGAACACGAAACCGTGCGTCAACGGCGCCGAGGTCAGCTCCGGTGTCGCAGCCGGGTGTGCCGACCTGCAGGGCCAGACGTCGAACGTGGTCTGGCAGGACGTGCTGCAGAGGTGGCTGGACGGGAAGGGCGGTTCCCTGTCCTTCGGCGCCGGGGCCAAAATCACCCAGCAGCTCGCGACCGGCCCGCACAACCAGCAGGTCATGAAGTGGCTGAGCCAGGCCATCGACGCGTACTGGGACATGCCGCTCGCCGAGGTCGGTGGCGACGCCTCGTATCGTGACCCCAAGACGAACATCCTCAAGGACATCTGGGGGATGAAGACGGACGGTCAGGGCGGTCACGGTACGCCGGACGCCTTCATGGGCAGCTTCAACCAGGTCTACCAGGTGGTGAACATCAACAAGAAGAAACGGGAGTTCACCGTCGCCTTCGCCGCCTTCAACAACACGGGCACCAAGTCCTTGTTCCACCTGCCCGACTGGACGGGAATCGGCATGGAGCGGGGCCAGGGCAAGCAGATGGCCAGCGTGCACCAGACCTACTACTGGACAATGACCGTCCGCCAGTGAAGGAGAACTGACATCGTGGCCGCGACATCCCTGCTGAGCCGCACTCTCCGGCACGTACCGGACCGTCCCGTGCGCGTGGTGGTCCTGATGGTCCTGCTCACCGGGATGCTCAGCGGGATGTCGCACCTGCTGCCCGCCCAGGTCGGAGTGTCCGACCTGGTGCGGGACGCCGGACGGGACGGATCTCCCGTCGTGCACGTCCGGCAGAGCGGTCTCCTGGAGGTCCGGGCGAGCTGGTCGACCGGCTTGCTCGGCGACAAGGAGATCACCCACCGCTTCACCGAACTGCCGCTCCGCCCCGGCGGTGTCCGGATCTTCGAGGACATCGTGCGGGGTGAGGCGCGCGCCCGGGGGAAGACCGTCGTCTTCGCCGAGGACGACCCGCTGGCCGAACTGGGCGGGCTTTCCGCGCTCGTCCCCGTCCTCTACTGGCGCTTCATCCCCCAGGACTGGCTGCGCTGGTCCGTCCTGGCGTGCGGCCTCGCCGTCCTGGCCGCCATCGCGTTCCGGGCCCGGCCCCGCGCGAACCCCGGGTACTGGTACCTCTCGTGTCTCCTCACCGGCGCCGGGTTCCTGACGTACCTCTGGTGCGAGCCACGCACCCTGCCGCCCGGCGCCCCGGCGGACGAGCGGCCCCTGGGCGGCGGCCGCGTGACCGTGTACACCCTGGTCACGTGCGCACTGGTCGCCCTCGCGATCGGCGGCCTGACGGTCCTGCGCGGCTGATCACCGCGCCCACCCCCGAGGAGCCGGCGCGCCTCCACCTCAGCCGCTGACGCGGACGACCCCCAGCCGCTGGGTGGCGCGGGTCAGCGCCACGTACAGGTCGTTGACGCCGTGGGGTCCCCCGGACCGGATGGCGTCCGGGTCGGCGACGATCACCGTGTCGAACTCCAGGCCCTTCGCCTGGCGCGGCTCCAGCAGGACGACCGGCCGGGTGAGGTCGGGGTTCGGACCGTGTGCGGCGTCGGGCAGCGCGGCGGCCAGCGCCGTGTGGTGCGCGGCCGGCGCGATGACCGCGAGCCGTCCCTCGGCGGGCCGCTCGCGGCGTACGGCGTCGGCGACCGCGCCGGCCAGGTCGTCCGTGGTCCTCTCCCAGGGCGCCACGCCCGTGGAGCGCACCGAGCGGGGCGGGGTGAAGTCCGGGTCCTCGGCGCGGCGTACCGCTGCCGCGACCTCCATGATCTCGGCGGGCGTGCGGTAGTTGACGCCGAGGCGTACATGCTCGAAGCGGTCACCGACGTACGGGCCGAGAATGTCCTGCCAGGAGCCGCAACCTGCCGCGTCGCCGGTCTGGGCCGGGTCGCCGACGAGTGTCATCGAGCGGGTGGGGATGCGCCGCATGAGCAGCCGCCACGCCATCGCGGACAGCTCCTGTGCCTCGTCGACGATGACGTGGCCGAACGCCCAGGTGCGGTCGGCGGCGGCACGTTCGGCGGCGCTGCGGTGGTCGGCCTCCTCGTGGCGTTCGGCGAACCGCTCGGCGTCGATGATGTCGTGGGCGCCGAGCACCTCCGACTCCTCGTCCTCGAACTCGTACGTCCGGGAGGCGTAGCTGACGTCCAGCACGCCCTGCGCGTAGGCGATGCGGGCGCTGCGCTCGCGTTCGGCGGCGGCGCGGGCGGCGGTGTCGTCCTCGCCGAGCAGTTCGGCGGCCTCGTCGAGGAGCGGTACGTCGGCCTCGGTCCAGGGGCCTTCGGTCCTGCGGACGAACTCCGCCTCCCCGTCGGGCAGGTGGCCGTCCGGCTCGGCGAGGAAGCCGGCGACGAGCTGTTGCGGGGTGAGGGTGGGCCACAACTCCTCGATCGCGGCGTGGACGTGGGGGCTGGCGGCGATCTCCTTGCGCATCTGGGTGATGTCGGCGGGGTCGAGGAGGTTGGGTCCGCCGAAGGGGTCGGCGCCGAGCCGTTCGGCGAGCTGGTCGGTGAGGGCGTCGATGATCCGGAACGCGAAGCGGGGGCGGGCGAGGTTGTGCGGCAGGCCGGTGGAGCGGGCGTCCCAGCGTGCGTCCTCGGCCATGTTCCGGTCCAGCATGAGGCTGCCGTAGTCGTCGTGGTCGATTTCGAGGGGCGCGTCGGTGGGCGGCACGGTCTGCCGGTCGCGGAGGACCTGGGCGAGGGTGTCGGCCATGCTCGCGCGGCCCTTGATCTCGGCGGCCTCGGGGGTGTCGGTGCCGGTGGCGCGGACGCCGGGGAACAGCTCGCCCATGGTGGCCAGCAGCACGCCCGTCTCGCCGAGCGCGGGCAGCACCTCGCCGATGTAGCCGAGGAAGCCGGGGTTGGGTCCGACGATCAGGACGGCGCGGCGGGCCAGCTGCTCGCGGTGCGCGTAGAGCAGGTACGCGGCGCGGTGCAGGGCCACGGCGGTCTTGCCGGTGCCGGGGCCGCCCTCGACGACGAGGACGCCCTGGTGCGGGGCGCGGATGATGCGGTCCTGCTCGGCCTGGATGGTCTGCACGATGTCGCTCATGCGCCCGGTGCGGGCGGCGTCGAGCGCGGCGAGGAGGACCTCGTCGGCGTCGCGGCCCTCGTGCCCGGTGCGGGTGGTGTCGGTGAGGTCCAGGATCTCGTCGTGCAGGGCGGTGACGGCGCGGCCCTCGGTGGTGATGTGGCGTCGGCGGCGCAGCCCCATGGGCTCGTACCCGGTGGCGAGGTAGAACGGCCGGGCTACGTCGGCGCGCCAGTCGATGACGAGCGGGGTGCGTTCCTCGTCGTCCTCGCGGATGCCGATGCGCCCGATGTGGTGGTCACGGCCGTCCCGGAATTCGAGCCGGCCGAAGCAGAGCCCGTTCTCCCCCGCGTCGAACGCGGCCAGCAGCCCGGACTGCTCGGCGACCAGCACATCACGCTCCAGCCGCGCCTGGAACCCGGTGCCCACGTCCTTGAGGGCGGCCTGTACGGCGGTTTCGGCCTCGGTGCGCAGGTGGTCGAGTCGCGCGTAGAGCTCATGGATGAATTGCTGCTCTTTCCGATATTCCTCGGTTGACAATCCAACTCCTGACGCGATACGGTGCGTTTATTGAACTTCCGTGTGCGCGTTTCCATGCCTGCACACGAATTATCAAATATACGCGAAGAAGCGCCCCGGCCGTCAATGCGACCGGGGCGTAGCTGTGTTCAGGCCAGTACGTCCTCCAGTTCCTGGAGCAGGCGGCGCTTGGGGCGGGCGCCGACCATCGACTTCACGGGTTCGCCCGCGCGGAAGACCATCAGGGTCGGCATTGACAGCACGGCGTACCGGGCCGTGACCCCCGGGTTCCGGTCGACGTCGATCTGGACCACCTTCAGGCAGTCCGCCTCCTCGGCGGCGACCGCGCTCAGCACCGGGGCCAGTTGGCGGCAGGGGCCGCACCAGTCGGCCGTGAACTCGACCAGGACGGGGCGGTCGGCGGACAGGACCTCCGTGTCGAAGTCGGCGTCCGTCACCTCGGGCACCCCGGGGGCGTGGGTCATTCGGTCGTCCTCTCGAATTCGCAGCGTGGTTCGGGAACCTCGGTCGCCAGCGCGAGCCGGGCGGCGACCTCGGCGCGTACCGAGCGGAGCTGGCCGATCAGGCCGTCCAGCTCGTCGAGCTTGCGCCGGTAGACGTCGAGCGAGGCGGGGCAGGCGTCCCCGGCCGGGTGACCGGCGCGCAGGCAGTCGACGAACGGGCGGGTCTCCTCCAGCTCGAACCCGAAGTCCTGGAGGGTCCGGATCTGCTGGAGCAGCCGCAGGTCGTCCTCGTCGTAGGTGCGGTAGCCGTTCTCCGCACGCCGGGCGCGCAGCAGCCCCCGGGACTCGTAGTAGCGCAGGGTCCTGGTGGTCGTACCCGCGCGCCTGGCCAGCTCGCCGATTCGCATGCGTCGACGGTAGAGGTTGACGTCGGCGTCAGGGCAACAGCGGTTTGCGGGGCACCGGGGACGACAGCACGACCGACGTCGTCGTACGGCCCAGCGCCGACGTCTGCTCCAGGACGTCCTCCAGGTGGACCGTGTCCGTCACCGCCACCTTGAGGATCCAGCAGTCCTCGCCCACCACGTGGTGGGCCTCCAGGATCTCGGGACGGGCCAGCAGCTCCAGGGTCCGGGGGTGCTTGAAGGTGTAGCCGCCGTGCGGATTGACCCGGATGAACGCCTGGATGCCGTAGCCGAGCCGGACCGCCGACACCTGCGCGCCGTACCCGGTGACGGCACCGCACGCCTCCAGGCGGCGGACGCGTTCGGCGACGGCCGCCGGGCTGAGGCGGACGCGGCGGCCGAGCTCGCTCAGCTTGATCCGGCCGTCGGTCTGGAGGAGCTCCAGAATCTGCCGGTCCAGCTGGTCGAAGGAGACTGCCGTCGTTTCCCTGGCGGCGGGACGCGGATGCCGTTGTTCTTTGGGTGCGGCGGCCGGATCTCCCATGGTTCCCCCTTCAGGCTGCGGCCCGTCACCGTAACACTGGTGCCCATGCCTGATATCTGCGTGATCGGCGGGAGCCGGTATTTCGGAAAGCGCCTCATAGAGCGGCTGTTGAATGCGGGACACCGTGTCACCGTCGTCAATCGCGGATCGTCCGCGCCGCCCGCCGGAGCCTTTCACCTCATCGCCGACCGCGACGACGAAAGGGCCCTGGAAAAGGCGCTGGGTTCCCGCACTTTCGACGTCGTCGTCGACCAGGTCTGCTACACCCCGCGCCAGGCCGGCATCGCCCGGCGCGTTCTCGGGCCCCGCACCCGGCGCTATGTGATGACGTCGACGGTCGAGGTGTACGAGTACGAGGACTCCGCCTCCCCCGTGCGGGAGGAAGCCGTCGACCCGCGCACGGTGGCCGTGGATCCGGCCGCGGACCTGCCCTACGGGGAGGGCAAGCGGCAGGCCGAAGCCGTCTTCGCCGGGGACCCGTCCCTCGCGTTCACGGCCGTGCGCGTCGCCCATGTGCTGGGCGGCGCCGACGACTTCACCGGACGCCTCGCGCATTACGCGGACCGGATACGGGAGGGGCGGCCCATCGCCGTACCCGCCGTGAACCACCCCGCGACCTATGTGTACGTCGAGGAGATCGCCGACTTCCTGGCGTGGGCGGCCGAGCGGGAATTCACCGGGCCCGTGAACGCCGCGTCGCACGGCCCGCTCACGACCGCCGGCATCTGCGCGCCCATCGAGGCGCGGCTCGGCCGCCGGGCCGTGTTCCAGGAGGTGGAGGTGGGCGAGGTGTCTCCCTTCTCCTTCCGGCGCTCGTACGCCATGGACAACACGCGCGCCACGGCCCTCGGTTACACCTTCCGGCACAGTTCCGACTGGCTGGAACGGGCCGTCGACGAGACGCTCGGAGGGCGGGCGTGAGGTACGTCGGGGACGTCGAGGTCGGCGCCGTCGGGCTCGGTGCCATGCCCCTGTCCATCGAGGGCCGCCCCGACGAGGCCCGCGCCCTGGCGACCGTCCACGCCGCGCTGGACGCGGGCGTCACGCTGATCGACACGGCCGACTCGTACCACGCGCCCGTCGGCGGCGCGCCCGGTGACGGTGAGGTCCTGGTGGCCCGCGCCCTCGCGGCGTACGGCGGCGCCCGCGACCGGGTGCTCGTCGCCACCAAGGGCGGCCGGGGCCGCACCCCCGACGGTGGCTGGACCGTCGACGGCGACCCCGCCCGCCTGCGGCGTGCCGCCAAGGCGTCGGCGAAGCGGCTGGGGGTCGAGGCGATCGGGCTGTACCAGCTGCACAAGCCGGACCCGGCCGTGCCGTACGCCGAGTCGCTGGGCGCGCTCCGCGAGCTGCTGGACGCGGGCACCGTCCGGCTGGCCGGCGTCTCGAACGTGGACGTGGCGCAGATCCGCCTCGCCCGTGAGGTCCTGGGCGACCGGCTGGTCTCCGTGCAGAACCGGTACTCCCCCGCCGTCCGGGACAGCGAGCCCGAGTTGCGGCTCTGCGCCGAGCTGGGGTTGGCGTTCCTGCCGTGGAGCCCCCTCGGCGGGATCTCGCGCAGCTCGCTGGACGGCACGTCCGCCCAGGAGGCGGACCCCCGCTTCGGGGCGTTCCACCAGGTGGCCCGGGAGCGCGGGGTCAGTCCGCAGCGGGTGGCCCTCGCGTGGGCGCTGGCCCGCTCCCCGGTGGTCGTGCCCATCCCGGGCGCGAGCCGCCCGGAAACGGCCCGTGACTCGGCCGCGGCGGCGGAACTGGTGCTGGACGAGCGGGAGCTGGACGTGCTCGGTCCGTGACGTGCGGCCCCCCGGCAGCACGTCACGGACCCAGGGCCTCTCGTTCGGATCTTGCTGGGCTCGTGGCGCCTGATCCAAACGAAAGACCCTGGCCGTGCGGGGGATCAGACGAGTTCGGGCTCGCGGGCCTCGGTCTGGGCCTCGTCCGTACGGGCCTTCCGCCCCGGCAGCAGGACGGCCACCAGGACGGTGCCGACGGCCAGGATCGCCGCGCCGACGAGGCTGGTGTGGGCGACCGCGTCGGAGAAGGCCGAGCCCACCGCGTCGGTCATCCGGCGGGCGCCCTCGGCGAGCTGGGCGGCCTGCGCGGGTGCGGCGTGGGCGGCCTGCTCGCCGATGCCGTGCGCGACGGCGTACCCGGCGCCCACCGAGTCCTGCGCGGTGGCGAGGGCCTCGGCCGGCAGGCCGCTGCCCTCGGTGGCGTCGGCGAGGTGCGAGGAGTACGAGGAGGCCAGCACCGAGCCGAGCAGCGCGATGCCGAGCGAGCCGCCCAGCTCCAGGGAGGTGTCGTTGACGGCGCCGCCGACGCCCAGTTCCGACTCGGGGAACGCGCCCATGATGGCGTCGGTGCACGGGGACAGCGCGAGGCCGATGGCGACACCGAGGATGACGAGAGGGGCGACGAAGTCCCCGTACGCGGACGCCGCGTCGACCCGGGTCAGCAGGGCGAGGGCGAGCGTACCGAGGGCCATGCCGGCCGTGACCGTGGTCCGCATGCCCAGGCGCGGGGTGAGGAACCCGGTCAGCGCCGAGCCGGCGAACACCGCGCCGGCCAGCGGCAGCATCCGTACACCCGTGTCGAACGGGTCGTACCCGAGCACGAACTGCAGGTGCTGGGTGAGGTAGTAGAAGGCGCCGAACACCGCGAGGAAGAAGAGCGCGACGGCCAGGTTGGAGCCGGCGAAGCCGCGGTTCAGGAAGCGGCGGACGTCCAGGACGGGGCGGGGGTGGCGCAGCTCCCAGGCGACGAAGGCGACCAGTCCGGCGCCCGCGACGACCGCCGCCCCGACGGCCTTGGCGTCCCAGCCGAAGTGCGGGCCCTGGATGATCATGTAGACGAGCGCGCCGGTCCAGACGACGGAGAGCAGCCCGCCGACGTAGTCGATGCGCCCGTGCCGGGCCGCCTTCGACGGCGGCACGAGGGCGAACGCGCCGACGATCGCGAGCGCGGCGACCGGGACGTTTATCAGGAACGTGGACGCCCAGCCGTGGTTCTCCAGGAGCGCGCCCGCGACCAGCGGTCCGGCGGCGATGGCGAGACCGGCGGTGGCCGTCCACAGGACGATGGCCTTGGCACGCTCGGCGCGCGGGAAGGTGGCGGCGAGCAGGGAGAGGGTGGCGGGCATGATCATCGCCGCGCCGACGCCCATCACGGCCCGCGCGGCTATGACTCCGGTGGAGGAGTCGACGAGCGATCCGGCGACCGAGCCCGCGCCGAAGACGACGAGGCCCAGGACGAGCGCGCCGCGCCGGCTGTACTTGTCGCCGATCGCGCCGAGCAGCAGCATCAGCGCCGCGTACGGGACGGTGTAGCCGTCGATGACCCACTGGAGGTCGGAGCTGGTCAGCCCGAGGTCCTGGGTCATGTCGGGCGCGGCGACGGTGAGGGCGGTGTTCGCCATCACGATGATCAGCAGGCTCAGGCACAGCACGAGCAGGGCCCACCAGCGCTTGGCGTACGGCCGCTCCATCCTTTCCACCGGCTCGTTCATGACGAGGCGCATGGCTCGTTCCACCCTTCCGACGACACTCTCTTGCACAGTCGTGTGCAATTACACACTGCTGTGCAAGTTACGCCACTGCACAGGTATGTGCAAAATGAGGGCGTGACTTCTGGACGAGCCGATGCCAACCGGCGCCGCATCGAGCAGGTGGCCCTCACCGAGCTGCTGCGCGACCCGGACGCCTCCATGGACCAGATCGCCCGCGCGGCCGGTGTCGTACGCCGGACCGTGTACGGGCACTTCCCCAGCCGCGAGGCGCTGATCGCCGCGCTCGTGGACAGCGCCGTCGAGTCGGTGGCCCGGGCGCACGCGAGCGGCCGCGAAGGCGTGGACGATCCGGCCGAGGCCTTGGCCAGGGCCACGCTCGCGGTGTGGGAGATCGCCGACCGCTACCGGCTGCTGGTGGCCCTCGCCCAGCGCAGCGTCACGATGGAGGGCATCCGGGAGCGGCTCACCCCGGTGCGCGAGGCGTGCACGGCGGTGCTCCAACGGGGCCTGGAAGACGGCGTGTTCGCCGCCCCGCTGCCCGCCGCCGCCCTCGCTTACGTGCACGAGCAGGTGCTGTTCGGGCTGATGGAGGCCGTCAACGCGGGCGCGCTGGCGGCGGACCGGGCCGGGCGGTCCGCCGCGGTGACGATGCTGATCTCCGCCGGGGTCCCGGCCGGGCGGGCGGAGGAACTGGTGGAGTCGCTGGAGCCGTAGGCTCAGCGGTCCAGTCCGGACAGCGCTGCCTCCGCCACCTTCCCGGCCCGCTCGCGCTGGGGGAAGTCGCCGACCTTCACCCGGGCGACCTCCTTGGCGGTGCGGTAGTCGACGACCGACACCTCGTCGCGGTGGGAGAGCGTGACGAAGCAGTGGTGGCCGCCGGGGGCGGTCAGGGACCAGTAGGGCAGGGCGCCGGGCTCGTAGTGGACGAAGCCGTCGGTGGTCAGGCCGGGGCGGGAGACGATCGCCGTGTAGTCGTCGATGGTGCCGGCCATGCAGAGCTTGTCGCCCGCGCCGTTCATGGCCATGCCGTGGTGGGCGGAGTTCTGCGGGTAGTCGTCGGGCTTCAGGGCCGCGCCCGCCGCGCTGAAGGGCATCTCGACCGTCCGTACCGTGCGCCCGGCGACCAGGTCGTACTCGATGAAGCCGTTGAGGTAGGAGAGCTGGGCGTACATCGTCTTCTCGTCCGGCGTGACGACGGCCGGACGGACACCCTTGTCGAAGGTGTACTTCCGCAGCACTTTGAGCGTCTTGGCGTCGGCGACGGTGACCTGCTTGGTGCCCTTGAGCGCGTTGAGGGCCTTGGGGAAGGAGGTGATGCCGATGGACATGTTGTAGATGCGATTGCCGTCCGCCGAGTACATGTTCTCGTGCGGGTACGTGCCGGTCGGGAACTCCCCGGTGATGCGGCCGGTCGCGGTGTCCAGGGCCTGGGACTTGGCGGCCGTGATGGCGGAGACGACGAAGGTGGTGCCGTCCGGGGAGAGGGCGGCGTGGTCGGCCTTGAGGCCGTCGAGGTGGGTGCGCCACACCTGGCGGCCGGAGCCGATGTCGTAGGCGGCGGCGTCGCCGAGGTTGCCGCGTGAGACGTACAGGGTGCGGCCGTCGGGCGAGAGGTGGGCGTCGTCGACGAACTTGTCGCCGCCCGCCTGCTGTTTGACGACCTCGTAGGCGGCGCGGCGGATCGGGTCCATGCCGGCGAGGATCTCGTCGAGGTCGGGGACGACGTCCAGGGAGCCGAGGTTCTCGTAGGTACGGGAATCGAGGAAGCTGACCGTGCCGTCGGCGCTGTTGCCCACGACGACGACGTCGCGCAGGGCGGTCCGGGGCTCCTCTGCGGCGGAGGCGGTGACCGAGCCGAGGGCCAGGGTGAGGGTGAGGGCGAGCAGTGCGGGAAGACGTGCCATGGGGGTCCCTTCATGCACATGCCAGAACTGGGCCCCTACGATGACACGCTCCCGTTACCCGGGGTAAGGCCGGGGAACGCGCAACCGCGCGGGAGAGGGCTCCCGCGCGGCTCCCCGTTCCCGGTTCCCGGTTCTCCGTTCGTACGTCAGGTCTTCGTACGTCAGACCTTCGCGGGCTCACGCGCCTCGGGCACGTCCTCGGGGTCGGACGCCGGGGCGTGGTCGTCGACCAGGGTCTTCTCGTCGAACGGCACCCGTCCGGCGAGGACTTCGGCGACCCGCGCCTTGTCGATCTCCTTGGTCCAGGTACCGACCAGGACGGTGGCGACCGCGTTGCCGGCGAAGTTCGTCAGTGCGCGGGCCTCGCTCATGAAGCGGTCGATGCCGACGATCAGGCCGACGCCGTCGACCAGTTCGGGGCGGTGCGACTGGAGGCCGCCGGCCAGCGTGGCCAGGCCCGCGCCGGTGACGCCCGCCGCGCCCTTCGAGGCGATGATCATGAAGACGAGGAGCGAGATCTGCTCGGCGAGCGAGAGCGGGTTGCCCATCGCCTCGGCGACGAACAGCGAGGCCATCGTCAGGTAGATGGCGGTGCCGTCCAGATTGAAGGAGTACCCGGTCGGGACGGTGATGCCGACGACGGGCTTGCTGACGCCCAGGTGCTCCATCTTCGCGATCAGGCGCGGCAGCGCCGACTCGGACGAGGAGGTGGACAGGATCAGCAGGAACTCCCGGCCCAGGTACTTCAGCAGCGTCAGGATGTTGACGCCCGCCACCAGCCGCAGCAGGGCACCCAGGACGACGAAGACGAAGAGGGCGCAGGTGATGTAGAAGCCGATCATGATGACGGCGAGGGACTTCAGCGCGTCCAGGCCCGTCTCGCCGACCACGGCGGCGATGGCGCCGAACGCGCCCACCGGGGCGGCCCACATGATCATCGCGAGGATGCGGAAGACCAGGCGCTGGATGTGCCCGATGCCGCGCAGCACCGGCTCGCCGGACTTGCCCAAAGCCTGGAGGGCGAAGCCCGCGAGGAGCGCCACCAGCAGCGTCTGGAGGACCTCGCCCTCGGTGAAGGCGGAGACCAGCGTCTTGGGGATGATCCCGAGGAGGAAGTCGACGGTGCCCTCGCTCGCCCCCGACGCCTGCTTCTCGCCCGCTGCGGCGACCTCGTCCGTCAGGCGCAGGCTCGCCCCCGGCTCCAGCAGGTTGCCGACGAGCAGGCCGATGGCGAGGGCGACGGTCGACATGACCATGAAGTAGCCGAGGGCCAGTCCGCCGACCGCGCCGACCTTCGCGGCCTTGCGGACCGAGCCGACGCCCAGCACGATCGTGCAGAAGATGATCGGCGAGATCATCATCTTGATCAGGTTCACGAAGCCGGCGCCCAGCGGCTTCAGCTCGACGGCCACGCCCGGGGCGGCGAAGCCCACGGCGATGCCGAGCACGACCGCGGCGATGACGGCCAGATACAGATAGTGGGTACGGTCCCGTCGTGCGGCCACGGGGTCCTCCTCGGTGAGTCGCTCCACTGTCCCTGTGGATCCCCGAGACCATCTCTCACCTGGTGACGGCGGTCACCGTTGCGTACCTTTCGTTCACACGTTTTCGGACAGGCAGACTTGGCCCATGCGCATCTCGCACACCCGCCCCCGCAGCCTCGCCGGCCAGCTCTTCGCGATGCAGGTCGTACTGGTGGCCGCCATCGTGGCGGGGTGCGCGCTCTTCGCGTACGCCGACGACCGCGGCCAGGCCGAGGAGACCGCGCGCCGGCAGACGACGGCGACCGCGACGGCGGTCGCCCGCTCCCCCGCCGTCGTCGCGGCGGCCCGCTCGGCCGACCCGACCGCCGCCCTCCAGCCGTACGCCGTCTCGCTGGTCGGCGAACCGGGCGTGACCTTTGTGACGATCATGGCGCCGGACGGGACGCGCTGGACGCATCCCGAGCCGGAGCGGATCGGGCAGAAGTACCTGGGACACATCGAGGAGGCGCGGCAGGGCCGGACGTTCTCCGAGACCTACCGCGGAACGCTGGGGCGCTCGGTGCGGACGGTCGCGCCGGTGTTCGACCGTGGAGAAGTGGTCGCCCTGGTGAGTGCGGGCATCACCGTCGACCGGATCAGTGAGCAGCTGCGGGGCCAGGTCACCGCGCTGCTCGGGATGGCGGGCGCGGCGCTGGTGCTCGGCGGCGCCGGTACGTACGTGATCAACGCGCGGCTGCGGCGGCACACGCACGGGATGAACGCCGCGGAGCTGAGCCGGATGCACGACTACCACGAGGCCGCGTTGCACGCGGTGCGCGAGGGCCTGCTGATGCTGGACGGGCAGCGGCGTATCGCGCTGATCAACGACGGGGCGCGGGAGTTGCTGGGGCTGGACCGGGACGTGGTGGGGACGCCGGTGGCGGAGCTCGGCCTGCCGGTCTCACTCACGGGCGCGTTGCTCTCCCCCGAGCCGCGGGTGGACGAGCTGCACCTGACGGCCGAGCGCGTGCTGGTGGTGTCCACCCGGCCGGTGGTGGGCGGGGAGCGGCGCGGGACGATGGTGACGCTGCGGGACCACACGGAGTTGCAGGCGCTGTCGGGCGAGCTGGACTCGGAGCGCGGGTTCACGCAGGCGCTGCGCTCCCAGGCGCACGAGGCGGCGAACCGGCTGCACACCGTGGTGTCGCTGATCGAGCTGGGGCGCGTGGAGGAGGCGGTGGAGTTCGCCACGGCGGAGCTGGAGCTGGCGCAGGCGCTGACGGACCGGGTGGTCGACGCGGTCGCCGAGCCGGTGCTGGCGGCCCTGCTGCTGGGCAAGGCGGCCCAGGCGAACGAGCGGGGCGTGGAGCTGGTGCTGACGGAGGACAGCCGGATCGACGACGGTGTCCTGCCGCCGACGCTGCCGGCGCGTGACCTGGTGACGATCCTGGGCAACCTGATCGACAACGCCCTGGAGGCCGCCCAGGGCACGCGGGTCTCACGCGTCACGGTGACCGCGCGGGCGGACGAGGGCGCCGGCGAGCTGCTGCTGCGGGTCGCCGACTCCGGCCCGGGCGTGGGCCCCCACGACCACGACGCCGTCTTCGAACGCGGCTGGTCCACCCGCGGCCCCGGGCGGGGTCTGGGGCTCGCCCTCGTCCGCCAGGCCGCCCAGCGCGCCCGCGGCACCATCGAGCTGGGTCACGGTCCTGACGCGGGCGCGGAGTTCACGGTCCGGCTGCCCCTGGGCCCCGCCGGGCCGGCGGCGGACACACCGGCCCCGGTGAACGGGGCGGACAGCGGTGTGGGGGTGCCGTCATGACGGGGGCGGCCGGTCCGTCCATCAGAGTGCTGGTGGTCGAGGACGACCCCGTCGCGGCGGACGCGCACGCCCTGTACGCGGGGCGCGTCGCGGGGTTCACCGTCGTCGGGGTGGCCCACTCGCGCGCCGCGGCCGTGCGGCTGCTGGAGCGGACGGCCGTGGACCTGATCCTCCTGGACCTGTACCTGCCGGACGGGCACGGCCTGCACCTGCTGCGGTCACTGCGTGCCGCCGGTCACCATGCCGACGTCATCGCCGTGACCTCCGCCCGCGACCTGGCGATCGTCCGCGAGGGCGTCTCCCTGGGCGTCGTCCAGTACGTACTGAAGCCCTTCACCTTCGCGACCCTGCGCGACCGCCTCACCCGGTACGCGGAGTTCCGCGCGGCCGCCGGGGAGGCGTCCGGCCAGGAGGAGGTGGACCGGGCGCTCGCCGCGCTGCGTACGCCGCAGCCCGCCGCCCTCCCCAAGGGCCTCAGCGCGCCGACGCTGGCCGCCGTCACCCGTACCCTCCGCGCGTCGGACACCGGGCTGACGGCCACCGAGGCAGGAGCGGCCGTCGGTATCTCGCGGATCACCGCCCGCCGCTACCTGGAGCACCTGGTGACCTCCGGGCGGGCGGAGCGCAGCCCGCAGTACGGCCAGGTCGGCCGCCCGGAGCTGCAGTACCGCTGGGTGTCCTCCCCCGCCGGGGCGGGGTAAATTACCGACAGGTAGGGAAGTAGTGGGCGCATCTGGACGTTCCTACGACATTTGGCCTTGGGTGAACCCACGGTAGCCAAAAGTGACCCTCCGCTTCTACGGTGTGCGGCGTGCACCCCTCTCCCCCGTCTCCACCGTTCAACGCCCTCGCCGCGCGCCGACTGCGTGAGGCGCTGGGCATGGCTCCCGCGCACGTCGCCTACGGCCTGCGCGCCCAGTACGGCCTCGGCGTCCCGCCCGAAACGGTCATCGCCTGGGAACGCGGCGTCGCCGCACCCGACGCGCGTGAGCTCACCGCTCTGGCCGGTGTTCTGTGGTGCTCACCCGGCGAGCTGCTGGCCGCCGCCACGACCCTGCGCGAGCACCGCATGGCGCGGGCCATCGCACCCGAGGACCTCGCCCGCCGGGTGGGCCTCGACGTCAAGACGTACCTCCGCATGGAGGAGTCCGGCCGCTGGCGCGGCAACGAGCGGCAGACCGCCGCTCTCGCGGACGCGCTGTCCCTCGGGCCGCGTGAGCTGATCTCGGCCACGGGCCGCGACGAGGAGCTGGCGGACCTGCTGCGCAGCGCGGCGACGACGCGCTGGCAGGCGTACGTCAAACCGGCGGCGAAACTGCTGGCGATGGACCGCCGCCACCTGGAGGACGTGCTCCAGCAGCTGTACGCCGACTACCAGTCGCGGATGGTGGCCACCAACAGCTGGGGCTCCGACGTGACCGGCGACAGCGGCGGCGAGGCGGGCCGGCAGTACCTGGCGCGGATCGTGGAACACTTCTGGGAGCTGGCCCGGATCTGACCCCTACCCCGGACGCCGGTCGAAGCTGAACAGCTGACCCGCACCGCCGTCGTCGCACGCCCGCTGGACGACGTCCGTCCACGGCTCGCGCGAGGCGTCCCGCACCTCCAGGCACAGGCCCGAGTGCGCCGACCGGACGCGGTAGCCCTTGGCGGAGCCGTCGACGGGCTCGATACGGAAGGCCTCGCGCGGGCCCCGCTTGCCGCACTCCTGGTCCACCAGGGGCGCCCCGTCCTGCTCGACGGCCTCCACCGGGATGCCGGAGCAGCCGGGCCCGTGGTCGGGGTGGTCCGAGCGGAGCCGCCACAGCCCGCCGTCCAGCGGTACGAGCGAGTAGCGCGGCACGACCGCCCCGGCGCACGGCACCTGGTACACCTGGCCGCTCCGCTGCCCCCGCCGCTCGTTCAGGCACAGGCCCGAGTGCACGGCACGTATGTCGACGGGCCCCTCTTCCGGTAATCGGTGGCCGGCGTCGTCGCCCCGGACGAACACCACGACCGTGAAGGCGGTGACCACGAGCGCGGCACCGGCCAGCACCGGCACGACCATCCGCCGCCACCACGAGGCCCCGCCACCGGCCTCGTCGCCGGGCCCCTCGTGGGGCGCCGCGCCGGGGTCGTCGTGGTGCCCGGCGCCCGGCCAGGAGACGGCCGGGCCCTCCGTACCGCCGTAGGGCCCCCGCAACGCGAGCTCCTTCCGCACGGCCAGCCAGCTCTCCAGCGCCTCGGGCCCGGCGCCGCACGCGCGGACGAACGTCCCGAGGAGTTCCTCGCGCGGCACCGCGGTGCGGGCGAGCATGTTCGCGACCGCGGAGGGGGGCAGGGCGTCGCCGACCGCCTCCGCGCGGGCCGAGAGTTCGCGGTGGGTGAGGCCCGACCAGTCCTTGAGGGCCCGGAGCTGTGCGACGAACCCGGCGGGGTCGCGCGCCTCGCGGGGATCGGGGGCCTGCTCCCCGTCGGCCATGCGCCCTCCCTCCCTCCACCCCGTCACCGGGACGGAGTTGGGACATGTCCCGGACAAGCGCAAGCCTTGCCGAATCCGCGGCCCGACTCAAGAGCGGAAGGACGAACGGCCTCGATCGCCGACGGGGGAGGCGATCAAGGCCGCTCGGAACGGAGCGAGGGGTGACGGCGTCAGAAGACGGACTCCGCTTCGTACATCCGGTCCGCCGGCACCGTCTTCAGCCGCGTGACCGCCTCCGCGAGCGGCACCGTCACCACGTCCGTCCCGCGCAGCGCCGTCATGTTGCCGAACTCCTTGCGGTGCGCGGCCTCCACCGCGTGCCAGCCGAAACGGGTCGCGAGGACACGGTCGTACGCGGTCGGCACGCCGCCCCGCTGGACATGGCCCAGGATGACCGGGCGGGCCTCCTTTCCGAGGCGCCTCTCCAGCTCGGCGGCGAGCCGGTTGCCGATGCCCTGGAAGCGCTCGTGGCCGAACTGGTCGATGGCGCCCTTGGCGTACTCCATCGAGCCCTCCGCCGGGTGGGCGCCCTCCGCGACACAGATGACCGCGAACTTCTTGCCGCGCGCGAACCGTTCCTCGACCATCTTCACCAGGTCGTCGACCTCGAAGGGCCGTTCGGGCAGGCAGATGCCGTGCGCGCCGCCCGCCATGCCGGACTCCAGGGCGATCCAGCCGGCGTGCCGGCCCATCACCTCGACGACCATCACCCGCTGGTGGGACTCGGCGGTGGTCTTCAGACGGTCTATGGCCTCCGTCGCCACCATCACGGCCGTGTCGAAGCCGAAGGTGCGGTCGGTGGAGGAGATGTCGTTGTCGATGGTCTTCGGTACGCCGACCACGGGCATTCCGGCGTCCGACAGCATCCGGGCGGCGGTCAGCGTGCCCTCGCCGCCGATGGGGATGAGGACGTCGATCCCGTACCGCTTCTGCAACTCCTCGCAGTTCTCGGCGGCTTCCTGGAGCCGCGCGCGCTCCAGGCGGGCGGAGCCGAGGATGGTGCCGCCGCGGGCGAGGATGCCGCTGACCGCGTTGAGGTCGAGCGGCCGGTAATGGCCGTCGAGCAGCCCTTTGAACCCGTCCTCGAAGCCGATCACCTCGTCGCCGTGGCCGGTCATGGCACGGTGCACGACCGACCGGATCACTGCGTTCAGGCCGGGGCAGTCGCCGCCTGCGGTGAGAACTCCGATGCGCATCGTGCCGTGTCTCCTGCTCAGTAGTGGTACGGGTGAGCCTTCCCGAATTGTCCCACGTCGGGCGTCCCGCTCGCGCTCACGCCGCCCGCGCCGGAGGCGCTTCCGCACCGGGTTCCCCCGTCTTCGCAGGCCAGACACCTGGCGGGCGCCCTACCCAGCCACAGAGGTATTGTCAAGAGGGTATCGCCACCCTCACGGGGTTTTTTGTTCACACGTTCTTTCGAACGCCAGACATGCGACAGGAGAGCTTGCGTGGCGCGCAGCGTGTACGTGACCGGGATCGACCGCAAGGACGGCCGGCAGGTCGTGGAGCTGGGAGTCATGGAGCTCCTGACCCGCCAGGTGGACCGGGTGGGGGTGTTCCGGCCACTGGTCCACGACGGTCCCGACCGCCTCTTCGACCTGCTGCGGGTGCGCTACCGGCTGTCGCAGGACCCCGCCACCGTCTACGGCATGGGCTACCAGGAGGCGTCCGCCCTCCAGGCCGAGAAGGGCACCGACGAGCTGGTCGCCCAGCTGGTCGAGCGCTTCCACCGGGTGGCGCGGGACTACGAGGTCGTCCTGGTGCTCGGCACGGACTTCCACGCCACGCAACTGCCCGAGGAACTGGCGCTGAACGCACGGCTCGCCAATGAGTTCGGCGCCTCGGTGATAGCCGTGGTCGGCGGCAAGGGCCAGGACGCCGACGCCGTGCGCGCCGAGACGCGCAACGCGTTCCGGGCGTACGAGAGCCTCGGCTGCGACATCCTCGCCATGGTCGCCAACCGGGTGGCACCCGAGGACCGCGACGCCATCGCCGAGCGCCTCGCCGCCCGGCTGCCCGTCCCCTGTTACGTGCTGCCCGACGAGCCCGCGCTGTCCGCGCCCACGGTCGCGCAGATCCGCCAGGCGCTGGGCGCCGAGGTGGTGCTGGGCGACGACTCGGGGCTGGCGCGCGACGCCCTGGACTTCGTTTTCGGCGGCGCCATGCTGCCGAACTTCCTCAACGCCCTGACCCCCGGCTGTCTGGTCGTCACCCCCGGCGACCGCGCCGACCTGGTGGTGGGCGCGCTGGCCGCGCACTCGGCCGGGACGCCGCCGATCGCGGGCGTACTGCTGACCCTGAACGAGCGGCCGAGCAGGGAGATCCTCACCCTCGCCGGGCGGCTCGCGCCCGGCACCCCGGTGATCTCGGTGAGCGGCAACAGCTTCCCCACGGCCGCCGAGCTGTTCTCGCTGGAGGGCAAGCTGAACGCGGCGACGCCCCGCAAGGCCGAGACCGCGCTCGGGCTGTTCGAGCGGCACGTGGACACCGGCGACCTGCTGAAGCGGATCTCGGTGGCGCGCACCGGCCGGGTCACGCCGATGATGTTCGAGCACGACCTGCTGGAGCAGGCGCGGGCGGACCGGCGCCGGGTGGTGCTGCCGGAGGGCGCGGAGGAGCGTGTGCTGCGCGCCGCCGACGTCCTCGTACGCCGCGACGTGTGCGAACTGACGCTGCTGGGCGACGTCGAGGTGATCCGCAAGAAGGCCGCGGACCTCGGCATCGACCTGAAGGACACGCAGCTGATCGACCCGTCGGCCAGCGAGCTGCGCCAGCGCTTCGCCGAGCGGTACGCGGAGCTGCGCGCCCACAAGGGCGTCAGCGTGGAGCTGGCGTACGACGTGGTGTCGGACGTCAACTACTTCGGCACGCTGATGGTGCAGGAGGGCCTGGCCGACGGCATGGTGTCGGGCTCGGTGCACTCCACGGCGGCCACCATCCGCCCCGCCTTCGAGATCATCAAGACGAAGCCGGACGCGTCGATCGTCTCCTCCGTCTTCTTCATGTGCCTGGCCGACAGGGTGCTGGTGTACGGCGACTGCGCGGTCAACCCGGACCCGGACGCCGAGCAGCTCGCGGACATCGCGGTCCAGTCGGCGGCCACGGCCGCCCGGTTCGGCGTGGAGCCGCGGATCGCGATGCTGTCGTACTCGACCGGCACCTCGGGCTCCGGCGCGGACGTCGACAAGGTGCGCGAGGCGACCAAGCTGGTGCGCGAGGCGCACCCGGAGCTGAAGATCGAGGGCCCGATCCAGTACGACGCGGCCGTCGAGCCGTCCGTGGCGGCGACCAAGCTGCCGGGCTCGGAGGTGGCGGGCCAGGCGACGGTGCTGATCTTCCCGGACCTGAACACCGGCAACAACACCTACAAGGCCGTGCAGCGCTCGGCGGGTGCCGTGGCCGTGGGCCCGGTGCTCCAGGGCCTGCGCAAGCCGGTCAACGACCTGTCGCGCGGCGCGCTCGTCAGCGACATCGTGAACACGGTCGCGATCACCGCGATCCAGTCCCAGCCCACCGCCTGAGCATGACGACAGAAAGCACCGCACCAGTGACCGACTCCACCCGTGTCCTCGTCCTCAACTCCGGCTCGTCGTCGGTGAAGTACCAGCTGCTCGACATGCGCGACGGCGCCCGCCTGGCGGTCGGCCTCGTCGAGCGGATCGGCGAGGAGACCTCCCGCCTGGTCCACACGCCCGTCGCCGGTGGCGAGCGGCGCGAGCGCACGGCCCCGATCGCCGATCACGAGGCGGCGCTGAAGGCCCTCGCCGAGGAACTGTCGGCGGACGGGCTCGGCCTGGACTCCCCGGAGCTGGCGGCGATCGGACACCGGGTGGTGCACGGCGGCCTGAAGTTCTCGGCGCCGACCGTCATCACGGACGAGGTCCTCGCCGAGATCGAGCGGCTGGTCCCGGTCGCGCCCCTGCACAACCCGGCGAACATCACGGGCATCCGTACCGCCCGGGCGCTGCGCCCCGATCTTCCCCAGGTGGCGGTGTTCGACACGGCGTTCCACACGACGATGCCGGAGTACGCGGCGCGGTACGCGATCGACACCGAGACCGCCGACGCGCACCGGATCCGGCGGTACGGCTTCCACGGCACGTCGCACGCGTACGTCTCCCGCCGGGTCGCGGGGCTGCTGGGCAAGGACCCGGCCGAGGTGAACGTGATCGTGCTGCACCTGGGCAACGGCGCCTCGGCGTCGGCGGTGTCGGGCGGCCGCTGCGTGGACACCTCGATGGGACTGACCCCCTTGGAGGGGCTCGTCATGGGTACCCGCTCGGGCGACGTCGATCCGGCAGTCGTTTTCCACCTGAAGCGGGTGGCCGGAATGTCGGTCGATGAGATCGATGTCCTGCTGAACAAGAAGAGCGGATTGGTGGGGCTTTGCGGCGACAATGACATGCGGGAGATCCGTCGGCGGATCGATGAGGGCGACGAGCGGGCGCGGCTCGCGTTCGACATTTACATCCACCGGCTGAAGAAGTACATCGGCGCCTATTACGCCGTACTCGGCCGGGTGGACGCGGTGGTGTTCACGGCGGGTGTCGGCGAGAACGCGGCTCCGGTGCGGGAAGCTGCCGTCGCGGGCCTGGAGGAGCTGGGCCTGGCGGTGGACGCGGGCCTCAACGAGGTGCGCTCGGCGGAGCCGCGGCTGATCTCGCCCGAGTACGCGCGGGTGGCGGTCGCCGTGGTGCCGACGGACGAGGAGCTGGAAATCGCGCAGCAAACCTACTCACTGGTCACTTCACCGGCCCATTGAGCCCCACGATTGAGCGCCGGTCCGCCCATTTGTACATTCCACCAGACGGAATATTCCGCAGTGAAACAAACCGATAGGATCCGCCTTATGCGCCGTTCCAAAATCGTCTGCACACTGGGCCCCGCCGTCGACTCGTATGAGCAGCTGAAGGCTCTCATCGAGGCCGGTATGAACGTGGCCCGTTTCAACATGAGCCACGGATCCCACGCTGAGCACGAGGAGCGGTACCACCGTCTCCGTCAGGCCGCCGAGGACACCGGCCGCGCGGTGGGCGTCCTCGCCGACCTCCAGGGCCCCAAGATCCGTCTGGAAACGTTCGCCGAGGGGCCGGTCGAGCTGGTCCGCGGGGACGAGTTCACCATCACCACCGAGGACGTGCCGGGCGACAAGTCCATCTGCGGCACCACGTACAAGGGTCTGCCCGGGGACGTCTCCAAGGGCGACCAGATCCTGATCAACGACGGCAACGTCGAACTGCGCGTCATCGAGGTCGACGGCCAGCGCGTCAAGTCGATCGTCGTCGAGGGCGGGGTCATCTCCGACCACAAGGGCATCAACCTTCCGGGTGCCGCCGTGAACGTGCCGGCCCTGTCCGAGAAGGACGTCGAGGACCTGCGGTTCGCGCTGCGGATGGGCTGCGACCTGGTCGCCCTGTCCTTCGTGCGGGACGCCGACGACGTCAAGGACGTCCACAAGGTGATGGACGAGGTCGGCCGCCGGGTGCCGGTCATCGCCAAGGTGGAGAAGCCGCAGGCCGTCGAGAACATGCAGGACGTCGTCATGGCGTTCGACGGTGTGATGGTGGCCCGCGGCGACCTGGCCGTCGAGTACCCGCTGGAGCGGGTGCCGATGGTGCAGAAGCGCCTCATCGAGCTGTGCCGCCGCAACGCCAAGCCGGTGATCGTGGCGACCCAGATGATGGAGTCGATGATCACCAACTCGCGCCCGACGCGCGCCGAGGCGTCCGACGTCGCCAACGCGATCCTGGACGGCGCCGACGCGGTCATGCTCTCCGCCGAGTCCTCGGTCGGCGCCTACCCGATCGAGACCGTCAAGACGATGTCGAAGATCGTCGTCGCGGCGGAGGAGGAGCTCCTCTCCAAGGGCCTCCAGCCCCTGGTCCCCGGCAAGAAGCCCCGCACCCAGGGCGGCTCGGTCGCCCGCGCCGCCGCCGAGATCGCGGACTTCCTGGACGGCAAGGCCCTGATCGCCTTCACCAAGTCCGGTGACACGGCCCGCCGCCTCTCCCGCTACCGCGCTCAGCAGCCGATCCTCGCCTTCACGACGGAGGTCTCCACCCGCAACCAGCTCGCCCTGAGCTGGGGCGTCGAGTCCTTCGTGGTCCCCCACGTCGACAACACCGACGCCATGGTCGACCTCGTGGACGCCGAACTGCTGAAGCTCCAGCGCTACAACGCCGGCGACACCATGATCATCACCGCCGGCTCCCCTCCGGGCGTCCCCGGCACCACCAACATGGTCCGGGTGCACCACCTGGGCGGCCAGTCCGCCTCCTGACGCGTCTCCCCCACGTGGGCCGCATCTTCCGTACGCGGAAGGTGCGGCCCATCCGCATACTGGCGGGTAATCGCCCTTCCCCCCGCAGCGACCGGCATGCGATGATCGCCCGGCCTTCGGGGGGAAGGCGGGGGAACCGTGCGTGTGGAGAGCGCACGCATTTTCCAGGGCCGTCGCACTGACCAGCGACCCCTTCCAGTCGACCACCACGCATCCATGCGGCATGCCCCAACGCCACTGACTTGGGGCTCCTTTGCGTACTTCCTCCTGGGCTGACCCATTTGTCGAGCAGACAGGCTGAGAAGTTGCGAACAGCGCCCCTGTCCGGACGCCGGCGTGGCAGACGCGCCGGACCGGCGAAGAGGATGACGTCAGGCATCGTCCTGGCGACGACCGCCGCCCTCCTGGGCGGCCTGGTGACGGCCGCCCCGGCGGTGGCCGATGAGCCGGGTGACAATCCGGCCAACCCCTACGAGCGCACCTTGCGCATCAGTCTGGGCGCCATGGCCCGCAACGACCGATGCCAGGTCGCGCGCGCCGTCCACTACGGCGGCCCGGAGATGAAGACCCACGCGCGCGACAAACTCGCGGGGACGGACGCCGACCTGCGCCAGGTCGTCGCCGACTGGAGCTTCGGGACGCTCGGCCAGGCGCAGGACCGGGACAAGGCGTCGGGTGACGCGTACGCGGACGTGTACAAGGCCCGTCAGCTCAAACTGGACGAGACCAACAAGCCGTACGCGGCCACCAATTGGTTCGGTGGCCGGGACTACCACGCGCCCGAGTTCGGCCGCGACATCCTGACGTTCACACTGCGTGACCAGCGGGACCTCTACTACAAGACGTGGGGCGACCCCACGCCACGGCCGGGCAAGCCCTCCCTGGACAAGGCGCGGCAGATCTTCGACGCCCTCTCGACACCCGAGGACTCCTGGGCGACCGCGTACAAGCCCTTCGCGGGCGACGAGTTGTTCGGGAAGCCGAACGAGACACCCGGCTCGGCCAACGACATCGCCACCTTCCTGCGTTTCGGCGGCTTCCCGACGAAGGCGCCGGAGCCGGACTCCGCCGAGTTCCGCTCCGAGGTGGAGACGCTGAAACTCGCCTGGGCCGGCTGCGACAGCGCCAATCCCATCGACCACTATCGGGCCCTGTCCGGCGTGGTCCTCCAGGCCTATACGGAATGGGAGGCGGAGTACACGTCCCAGGCGGCACACCGCAAGGAGATCGTCACCGCCGAGATGGCGACGGCGAAGGAACTGCGCACCGCAACGGACGCCATGATCGAGGGCATCCGGCAGGCCTGGCAGGCCGACCAGATCCTCTTCTGGCAGAAGCACTGGGCGGCCAACAAGGATGCCCTCGACTACCCGAAGCCGGCCGCCTTCGCCAAGGCCACCGCCGACCTGAACGCGGCCCGAGCAGCGGCTGCCGCCCAGGTGACCGTGGCCAACGCGGCGGTGACCAGGAGCAAGACCGCCGCCGACAAGGCAGCCGCACAGCAGACCGCCGCATGGGCGATCGCCGACAAGGCCCAACTGCCCCGTGGCCGCGGCCTGATGTACGCGCAGCAGTCCGTGCAGGTGGCGAAGGCCTCGTACGCGGCCACACAGGCCGCTGCCAAGACGGCGCTCACCGCGTCCAACGCGGCCAAGGCGACCGTCGCGGACAGCAGCGCTCTCTACGCCCTGAGCAAGACGCAGGCGCACGCCCTGAACACCGAGTTCCGCAAGGCCGCCGCGCTGGAGGCCGCCGCCCAGGCGAAGGCGGCGGCCGATGCCGCGGACAAGCAGGCAAAGGAGGCAGCCGCCAACGCGGTGATCGCCAAGAAGGCGCGCGCCACGGCCGAGGCAGCGGAGAAGACGGCCCAGGCCGGCGCCGCCGAGGCGAAGAAGCAGCGCGCCATCGCGGAGGCCGAGAAGGCCAACGCCGAGCGTGAGCGCGACAACGCCGCCGCCGAGCGGGCAAAGGCCGCCGCGGCCGAGCAACGGGCGCAGACGGAGCGCGACGCGGCCGGACGTGCCCGCACCGGCGCGGAGACGGCCGCCGCCACGGCTTCCGGCAAGCTCGACGAGGCAGAGGCAGCCGAGCGGCGCGCCTACGAGGCACGAGACGCGGCGATACGCGCCGAGCGCAACCGCGACGCCACCGCGTCACGTGCCGCCGCGCTGGAGGCAGCGGCTGCGGCGGCCGAGGGCACGGCCGCCGCGGGCGAGACACGGGCCGCCGCGACGGAGGCCCGTTCCCAGGCCAACGCCGCGGCAGGTGCGGCGGGCCGCGCACGTACCGCCGCGAACGAGGCGTCCTCGGCCGCGGTGAACTCACGCGCCGCCGCGACGCGTTCCGAAGGTGCCGCCGCGCGCTCACGGGCGGCGGCGGACGCCGCCTGGGCCGCGTACACGACCACGAGTGCGGCGGCGGCGACCGCCCACGCCGCGGCGGCCGAGGCGATCGATGCGGCGGCCGCCGCCAAGAAGAACGCCGACAACGCCGAAGCGGAGGCCAAGAAGGCCCAGGCAGCGGCCGAGAAGGCCCGGCAGGAAGCCACCGCGGCGAAGGCCGAGGCGGCGCAGACGGCCGCGTGGGCAGTCAAGACCGCGGGCTTCGCCTATGCGACCGGCCAGGCCGCCCAGGCGGCCCGGGACGCGGCGAACGCCGTGACCAAGGCGGCCGACGAGGCCATCTCCATCGGGTCGCCCTACCGCGAAACCGATACCTCGGCCGCGTTCGCGGTCCTGGTGGGCCAGACCGCCAAGCCGTTGGCCGAGCAGCAGGCCGCCGCAGCCAAGGCCAAGGCCGACGAGGCCGCCAAGGCGGCCGCCACGGCCAAGGCGCTGGCGGACAAGGCCGCGGGCGACGCGAAGATCGCCGCCCAGGCCGCCGCCGCTGCCGCAGCCGACGCGGTCAGGGCGCTCCAGTCGGTAGCCGCGGCCCGGGCGTCGGCCGCTCAGGCGGCGACCGACGCGGCTGCCGCCAAGAAGGCCGACGCCAACGCGCAGAAGTACGACGCCCAGGCCGGCGCCGACGCCGTCCATGCCTCGATGGCCGCCAACGACGCCGAGTCGGCGGCCGTACAGGCCGACCGGGAGGCGACCGACGCCGAGCGCGACGCGGCCAGTGCCCGCTCGGCCGCCACCGCCGCCGAGAAGGACGCCGGCGCCGCCGGTCAGGCCGCCACACAGGCGGAGAAGGACGCCACCTCCGCCGAGACGGCCGCCAAGAACGCCGACGGCGCCGCGAAGGACGCCGACGCCGCGGCGGACCGCAGCGAGCGGGAAGCCCTTGAGGAAGCCGAACGCGAGCGGGCGGCCGAGGCCGAGACCGGTGTCCCCGACTCGGGCCCCGGCCTGTCGCAGGACGACGAAGCGCTGTTGCTGGCCGAGTGCGGGCAGCAGTGCCTCGACGAGTACCGGGCCGCGAAGGCGATGGCCTCGATGGACGTCATCGACTGGGTGAAGGAGAACGGCGCCGGCATCCTCCTCGAGGTCATCGGTGTCGACAACCTCAAGAAGTGCTTCGGTTCGGGTGATGTCGAGAGCTGCCTGTGGTCCTTCGTCGACGTGGCCAGCATCGGGCTGGTGATCGGTAAGGCGCCGGCGGTGGCCAAGGCCATCTACCGGGTCGCCACCGGCATCACCAAATTCCTGGACGACGTGGCGCAGGCGAAGCACACGCTGGACCGCCTTCGCAAGGTGCTGGACACTTTGCGCAAGGGTTCCCAGCCGCTCAAGTGCCTGGTAAGCATCGCCGATGACCTGGCCGGAGCCGTCGCCGCCGCTCCTCGGAAGTCCGGTCCGGCGCCTGCTGCCGCCCAGGCGGCCGCCGCCTCCAAGGTGTGCGTCTCGTCGGCCATCAACAAGGACAAGTTCTTGGTGAAGGCGGCGCAGAAGGCGGGCAAGAACCAAGCGGCCCAAACCGACCTCGACAATATGTTCCGGCAGCTGATGAACGGAAACATGAATCCCGGGAAGGGCAACAAGGCCCTTGAGGGAACCAAGGGCATACGCTATGCCCGCGGCCAGAACGCAGGACGTCTGTTCTTCCGGAACGTCGACGGAGGCGTCGAGATCGTCGCCAAGGCTGACAAGAGCAACGAGCAGCAAGTCATCGACAGGTTGAAGAAGCTCTATGGACTCTAGCCCCTATGTAACCGTGCAGACGGAGAAGTTCACGGTGCAGTTCCTCCTCGACGGGGACGACGACCCCGACACGATCGAGGAGGTCGACGCCACGATCATCGCGCCGAACGGCAACCGCTGGTCCGCGTCCCTGATGACCTTGCGCCATGCGCAGAAGCTCATGGATCGCTGGCAGTCGACCGGCGAAAACGACAACGGGCACTACTTCCGGTGCTACGACCTGGTGCTGGTCCGTGAAGGCGGGCTGGACTCCATGGTCCGGGCGCTCGTGGGTCTCTTCAACGACTACAGCCTCGAGACCAACGTACTCCCGCGCCTCGAGGACTGAGCGCGGTACGCGGTGTGTGCCCCCGGTACGTCGGTGACGTGCCGGGGGCATCGTCGTAGCCGGGTGCAGCTCTCGCGGAAAACGAGATGGCCTCCCCGCCCCGAAGGGCGAGGAGGCCATCTCGCTGTGCGGCTCCCGGAGGTTCCGTGCGTCAGCCCTCGATGAAGTTCTTCAGGCCCGGCACCGTCAGGTTGCCACCGAACTGGCCCGCCTGCGTGACGTTCACGTCCGTGAAGACCGCGTAGGGAACGTTCAGTGGCGGCGGCGACTCGGGGCTGAACTCGATCGGGATGATGCCGAAGAGCTTGCCCTTCAGCGACTCGGTGTACATCGTCACCGTGCCGCCCCGGATCGTGGACTTCTCGCCCCGGCTGGACGTCACGTGGCCGGTGTGGCCCTCGGAGTGGGCCGTGAGCTGGTGGAGGTCCTTGATGTCGACCTCGCTCGCGGTGAACTTGAGGACCTTCTTCACCTTGCCGCCGTACGTCTTGACTTCCACGATGCCGTGGTAATCCAGCCCGCGCAGGGTGAGCTCCGTGCTTTGCAGCTTCCACGGCTCGTCGGGGAGCAGCGGGATACCGGGCTCCAGCTCGGCGGCGGCGAGTGCCTCCGGGTCGGGGGTCGGGCAGGGGAAGCGCGGCTTGGCGCCGTCCGGGATGTCCTCGTCCTTCTTGGGGTCGAGTCCCTTGACGTCCTCCGGAAGCTCTTCGACCTCGGCGCCGGCCTTGTCGGCGGCGTCCTTGATCGCTTCCTTGGCCTTGTCGACGACCTCGTCGGCCTCGTCGTCCTTCTCGGCCGGCCTCTCCGCGGGCTCGGTCGACGGCTCGGCGGAAGGCTTGACCGTCGGCGTCTGCGTGGACGGGGACGGAGCCACCGTCGTGGGCGCGCTGGTCGACGGGGTGGCCGACGGTTCCTCGTCCTCCCGGCCGTCGAAGACGTCCTTGATCGCGTCACCGATGCCCAGCGGGTCCAGGGGGTTCCTGGTCTCCGTCGGCGTGGGCGTGGGCGTCGCGGAGGGAGTCGGGCTCGTGGCGGCGGGCGGCTTCGTCTCGCCGGCCTTCGGCTCGGTGGTCTCCGTCTCCTTCTCCGGCTCGCTCGCGGACGGGCTGGCGCCGGGTGCAGGCTCCTTCTCCTCGTCCGTTCCGGGAGACTCGGTCCCGGGAGACTCGGTCGCGCTCTGCGACGGCGTGGGCGTCGGAGACTCGGACTCCGTCGGCTTCTCGGACTCCGACGGCTCGTCGGACCGCGTCACGCACGGACCGGGCGCGAAGGGGATGTCCTTCTCGTCGGCGATGGCGAGCTTGGGGGTCAGTCCGAGGCCGACGAACACCGCGGTGGGCATCGCGGCCAGGGCCATCGCCTTGCCCGCCGGTGCCTGAAGCTTGGACAGCAGCGACTTCCTGGGGGCCGCGTGCCGCGGCCCCTTTCTCATCGCCGGCTGTATCTCGTCACCCCGCACTGTTCCTCCCGCCGTTGGCGTCGATCGTGCTGTCGGTCGCATTGCTCTGCGGGGCCACGGCCGACAACTCATCGGCTCGCTCGCCCTCGACCTCGGGCAGTCCTGCCTCATCGGTCGGTTCCTTCACCGGGGCACCGGGCGCCCACGAGGCAGACAGAGCACCACCGATCAGGGCGAACAGGAAGCCGATGAGGAAACCGCCGATGTTCGCGACAGGCAAGGAGACGAGCGCCAGCACAATGGCGGCGATACCCGCGAACACCCGCACGACGGAGTGGAACCACATCGTCAGGCCGAGCGTGATGAGAAGGACACCGATGATCAGCGAACCGGCACCCGCTGTGGTGGCCATGGCGATCGTCATGTTGCCGAGTCGGAGGTCGGCATACGGCAGATAGGCGATCGGCAGACCGCCGATCATGGTGAACAGCCCGCCCCAGAAAGGCCGGTTGCCCCGCCACGCACGGAAGCGCAGCCGCCAGTAGGTGAATCCGCGGGAACCAGTGGACTCGGCGCTCATGGAAAACAGCTCCCTGGAAGCGGTGGTGCTGGAAAGAAGAGAGAGGAGGGAGAAGGTGGCCCGGACGGGCAGGTTCGCCATGCGCGTTCCCACCCGCCCGGCGAGTGCTAGTCCTGGAAGCACTCCTTGGTGCCACGGTGGAGCTTGAGGCTCAGGTCCGGCAGCTTGAACGTTCCGGCCGTGGTCGCCCACGCCCTCTGCCTCACGTCCGTCAGCTTGACCGAGTCGGCGCGCTGCGCGAAGCCGAACGGGCTGGCTTTGCCCTCGGTGCCCGGCTGGATGCCGGGGTCACCCTTCTCCTTCGGCAGGGAACCGGCGGCGACGCCGATGTCGATCTTCTCGAAGTAGGCGTTGGCCTTGAGGTCGGAGACATCGAGGTAGATGTCCGTCGCCCTGACCTTCTCCTTGCCGGTACCGGCCGTCAGCTCCAGACTGACCGTGCCGATCAGCGGCACGTGCGGCGTCACGACGGACTGGCACATGTTGGTGATCGTGGCCGTCTTGAAGCCCGACACCGCCACCGGCGCGGCGAACTTCTCGCCCTTGAGGGTCTTGCCCTCCGCATAGCTGCCGTACTGGACGAACTGAGTGCCGGTGAGCTCCGAGGCCTCGACCTTGAACTCCTGGCCGGAGATGCTGAACGACGCCGCCAGCGCTCCCTGTGCCAGACCGACGCCTATCGCGGCCGTCGCGGCCACGCTCGGCACCATGACTACGGCGAACCGCTTCCATCTGGTCCCACCGCGAACCTGGGACTTCATAGATTTCCTCCTTCTCGGACGTACATCTCCGGATGGGCCCAGGGCCCGTCCTGGGATGGGAGAAGTGCTACGTCCTCGGGAAGGAGAGCGCCCGTAGATCAGGCGCTAGCCGCGTCCGAATCACCGGCGATCACCCCCGAGCGACAACCACTGGCCACGCCTTCGCGCAACCTTGCTTGGACAGGCCCTGCCGGGATGGGCAGGAACCCCCCTGTCCGGGGCCGGCGGCAGTGTCGCCGGCCCGCTCGGTGGGGACCCGCTCCCGTGAGCTCGGCTGGTTGCCGGGCTGGTACGGGATTGGACCGAGCGTGGCCGATCGTGGTGCATTCACGGCTTCGACACAAGGGGGTTCATTACTCGCTAGTAACGAGTGGATAACCACGCCACGACGGGGTGGTGTCGCCCGGGCACACAGGGTGCTACCCGCCGGTTCGACAGAAGGTGATTTCGACGGCAAAAGCCGGACATAAAGAGGGTGTTGATTTACTGCAAGTAACAGCGGCCGTGTTTACCAAGTTTTGGTAAACACGGCCGCTGATTTGTCACTGTGTCGCCAAATCGTCGGCGCCCCGGTACGGGGTCAGGGCGTCAGAAGAGCACCCGCGCCAGCGCCGAACGGGCCTTGGTCACGCGCGGGTCGTCGGGGCCGATCACCTCGAAGAGCTCCAGCAGCCGCACCCGCGCCGTGTCACGCTCCTCGCCCGCCGTGCGGCGCACCGTGTCGACGAGCCGGCCGAAGGCGTCCTCCACATGGCCGCCCACCAGGTCCAGGTCGGCGGCGGCAAGCTGGGCCCGGACGTCGGCCGGGTCGTCCGCGGCGTTCTTGCGGACCGTCTGCGGGTCCATGCCCTGGACCCGGGAGAGCAGTTCCGCCTGGGCGAGGCCCAGCTTGGCCTCGGTGTTGCCCGGGTCGTCGACCAGGACGTTCTTGTACGCCTGGATCGCGCCGCCGAAGTCATTGGCGTCCAGCGCCCGTACCGCCGCCTCCAGCAGCGCGTCGTACGGGCCGGCCGGCTGCGCCGGGGCGGCGGTGGCACCGGCCGCGTCCGCGTCGACCGTGATGCCGGTGAGGCCGAACCGCTCCTCGCCGACCCGGATCAGCTCGTCCAGGGTCTGGCGGATCTGCGCCTCGGGCGCCGCCCCCTGGAACAGCGGCAGCGCCTGTCCGGCGACCACCGCGAAAACGGCCGGGATCCCCTGGATCCCGAACTGCTGCATCAGCATCTGGTTGGCGTCGACGTCGATCTTGGCGAGCACGAACCGGCCGTTGTACTCGGCGGCCAGCCGCTCCAGCAACGGGCCGAGCTGCTTGCACGGCTCGCACCACTCGGCCCAGAAGTCGATGACGACCGGGACCTCGGTGGAGCGCTGGAGGATGTCGCGCTCGAACCCCGCCTCGTCGACATCGATCACCAGGGCCGACGGGGGAACGGCTCCGCCGCCGCCCTGCCGGGCGGCCTGGGCGCGTGCCTGCTCCGCCTTCGCCTTGGCCTCTCCGGCCGCCTTCACCGCGGCGAGGTCGACGACGCCGCTCATGGACATGTTCCTAGGCTGCATGGGTACATCCTCCCCCTTCCGCGCGCGTAACCGGTAAGCCATGGCCGAACCGCGACCGCCCGCGCGCCCCCCGCCGGTGTGCGGGGCGTACGGACGTACGCGATCCAGCAGATGTTTTCGGCCCCGGGTCCCCACCCTGGTGCCTGTGGTTGTCGCTCCTGGCCGCTCAAAGCCTTTCGCTACGGGTCGTAGCGTAACCCCGATCCGGGGCGCGCGGAGCCCGGACCGCGCGGTGAACTGCCTCACACGTACGGGCCGGTAACACCGGGCGTACTCGCCGGTATGGTCGGGCGTCATGTGCAGCAGTCCCACCCCCTCCCGCAGTGGCGGCCGTACCGGCGGCCGCCCGCGCTCGGCACAGGCCGACGCCGCGATACTGGAGGCGACCCGGGCGGCCCTGGTCGAGCTGGGCTGGTCCAGGCTGACGATGGGCGACGTCGCCGGCCGCGCCGGGGTCGCCAAGACCACCCTCTACCGGCGCTGGGCGAGCAAGAACGAACTCGTCGTCGACGCCGTCGCCGTCCTCTTCGACGAGCTGGAACTGCCCGACCGCGGCAGCCTCATGGCCGACATCGAAGGCGTGGTCGTGCAGTTCGCGGCCCTCTTGGAGCGGCCCGAGACCAAGACGGCGCTGATGGCCGTGATCGCCGAGTCCACCCGCGACGAGCCGCTGCGCGAGCGGATCCGCACCTCGATAGTGGAGCGGCAGAAGCGGCTCGTCCTGGCGGGGCGGCAGCGCGCGCAGGCCCGCGGTGAGCTGCCCGCGAGCCCGGCGTCGCCCACCGGGACCGACGACCTGATCTTCGACGTGATCGCGGGCGCGGTGGTCCACCGGGCACTGGTGAGCGCCGAACCCGTCGACACGGAGTGGGTCCGGCGCTTCACCGCCCTGCTGCTGGGGGGCCTGGGAGCCGCGGCTCAGACCTGATAGCGGTCGGCGGCGAACAGGTGCGGGTTCTCCGCGATCCACTCCGACGTACGCTTCAGGCCCTCTTCCAGGGACGTCTCGGGCCACCAGCCCGCCCCGTCCCGCGCCCGCCCGTTGTCCGACAGCACGCTCCACCTCGCTGCCCGACGGGCGCAGCCGCGCCGGATCGACGACGATGTCGACGCCGTCCCGCTCCGAGGCCTCGATCAGCTTGCGCGCCAGCTCCCCGACGGCGATCTCCCGCCCGTGCCGAGGTTGACCACTTCGCCCAGTGCCCGGTCGCACTCCGCCGGCGCGAGGAAGCCGCGTGTGGTGTCCGTGACGTAGGTGAAGTCCCGGGTGGGGCTGAGGGAGCCGAGCTTGATCTCCCGTGCTCCCGAGTGCAGTTGGGCGAGGATCGTGGGGATGACGTCTCGGTCTGGCGATGGCCCGTCAGATCGCCCGCGCGCACGGCGCCGAGCTGACCGCCGAGAACGCCCCGGGCGGCGGCGCGCTGTTCCGGCTCGCCTTCAGAGGGGACGGTGCATGACGTGCAGCCCCACGTACCCCTGCCCGGGGTGGTGGAACGCCTCCGGGACCGTGCCGACGATCCGGAAGCCGAGCCGTTCGTACAGCCGTACCGCGTGGGCGTTGGTCTCCACGACCGCGTTGAACTGCATGCCTCGGAACCCGCGTTCACGCGCCCACTCCAGGGTGTACTCGACGAGCGCCCGTCCCACGCCCCGGCCGCCGTGCGCGGGGTCGGTCATATAGCTGGCGCTGGCGATGTGCGCGCCGTTGCCGCCCTGGTTGTTGTTCATCTTGGCGGTGCCGAGGACGGTGCCGGTCTCGTCGTCGACGGCGACGACGGTACGGTTCGGGGCGGGCAGCAGCCACCAGCCGCGGCCCTCCTCCTCCCCCAGGTCGAGCGGGTAGGTGAAGGTGTCACCGGCAGCGACGATCTTGTGGAAGAACGGCCAGATGGCGGGCCAGTCGTCGGCCGTGGCTTCCCTGATGCTGATCTGCATCCGTCCAGCATGCCCCGCCCGCGGCCAGGGGCGCAGCCGGGTTTCCGCGGTGCGTGCCCGCCCCGGCGCCGTCTCTCGCCGACGTCCCGGAAGGCCCGCTCCGAGGAGTCCACCTCGTGGTGCCGCCCGTGGGTGAGGAGGACGGCGGCGGACGTGCCGTCCAGCCCCTGCCGGATGCCCTCCCAGAAGGCGTCCGCGTACTCGGGCGGCAGCAGTCCGGCCGGGACCAGGTTGAGGAACTCGCTCTCCCCGTCCGGTCCCGGCGGCTCGAAGTCGGCGTCGAACAGCGCGAACGGCCCGCAGGCCCCCACGTACCAGTAGCGGACGGCGACGCCGCGGACCGGTACGGGGAGGGCTGCCATGCGGCTCAGTGGAGGAACCGGGTGGTGCGGAAACCGGGCGGTCTAGAAACCGGGCGGCTCCGTGTAGGTGCCCCACTCGTCGCGCAGGGCGTCGCAGATCTCGCCGAGCGTGGCCTCCGCCCGGACGGCGTCCAGCATCGGCCCGATCATGTTGGAGCCGTCCCGCGCGGCGGCCAGCATGCCGTCCAGCGCGGTGCGCACGCGCGCGTCGTCGCGGCGCGCCTTGCGCTCGCCGAGGGCCCGGACCTGCTCGCGCTCGACCTCGTGGCTGACCCGCAGGATCTCCAGGTCGCCGGTGACCGACCCGTGGTGGCAGTTGACGCCGACGACCCGCTTGTCGCCCTTCTCCAGGGCCTGCTGGTAGCGGAAGGCGGACTCGGCGATCTCGCCGGTGAACCAGCCGTCCTCGATGCCGCGCAGGATGCCGGAGGTGACCGGCCCGATGGGGTGCTGCCCGTCGGGGTGGGCGCGCAGGCCCCGCTCCTTGATCCGGTCGAAGATCTTCTCGGCGTCGGCCTCGATGCGGTCGGTGAGCTGCTCGACGTACCAGGAACCTCCCAGCGGGTCGGCGACGTTGGCGACGCCGGTCTCCTCCATCAGCACCTGCTGGGTGCGCAGGGCGATCTCGGCGGCCTGCTCGCTGGGCAGGGCGAGGGTCTCGTCGAGGGCGTTGGTGTGCAGCGAGTTGGTCCCGCCGAGGACGGCCGCGAGCGCCTCCACGGCCGTACGGACCACGTTGTTGTACGGCTGCTGGGCGGTGAGCGAGACACCGGCGGTCTGAGTGTGGAAGCGCAGCCACTGCGCCTTGTCCGTCTTCGCGCCGTACACCTCCTTCATCCAGCGGGCCCAGATCCGGCGGGCGGCACGGAACTTGGCGATCTCCTCGAAGAAGTCGACGTGCGCGTCGAAGAAGAAGGACAGGCCGGGCGCGAAGACGTCGACGTCCAGGCCGCGGCTGAGTCCCAGCTCGACGTACCCGAAGCCGTCGGCGAGCGTGTACGCCAGCTCCTGCGCGGCCGTCGCGCCGGCCTCGCGGATGTGGTAGCCGGAGACGGACAGCGGCTTGTACGCCGGGATGTCGCGGGCGCAGTGCTCCATCAGGTCGCCGATGAGCCGGAGGTGGGGCTCGGGCTGGAAGAGCCACTCCTTCTGTGCGATGTACTCCTTGAAGATGTCCGTCTGGAGGGTGCCGTTGAGGACGCCCGGGTCGACGCCCTGCCGTTCGGCGGCGACGAGGTACATGCAGAAGACCGGGACGGCGGGCCCGGAGATGGTCATGGAGGTGGTGACGTCCCCCAGGGGGATGTCCTTGAAGAGGACCTCCATGTCGGCGGCGGAGTCGATGGCGACCCCGCAGTGGCCGACCTCGCCGAGCGAGCGCGGGTCGTCGGAGTCACGGCCCATGAGGGTCGGCATGTCGAAGGCGACGGACAGGCCACCGCCTCCGTTGCCGAGGATCATCTTGTAGCGCTCGTTGGTCTGCTCGGCGTTGCCGAAGCCGGCGAACTGGCGGATGGTCCAGGTGCGGCCACGGTAGCCGGTCGGGTGGAGGCCGCGGGTGAAGGGGTACTCACCGGGCCAGCCGATCCGCTCGAAGCCGTCGTAGGTGTCCCCGGGCCGCGGCCCGTAGACGGGCTCCACGGGGTCGCCGGAGAGCGTGGTGAAGTCGGCGTCGCGCTTGCGGGCGGCGTCGTAACGGGCCTGCCAGCGTCGGCGGCCTTCCTCGATGGCGTCAGCGTCCATACCTTCGAATTTACTAGGACGTCCTAGTAAATGTCGATGGGGGAGCCGCCGCAGGCGTGCCGTGCGGCGGCTCGCGGGGGCTCCGCGGGGGCGTTTACGCCTTGGCGGCGACCGGCGGGGCGTCGGCGAGCAGCGGCTCGACGTCCCGGGTGACCTGGCGCTCCACGAAGAAGGCGGCGAAGGGGATCGTGCCGGAGAGCAGGATCCACAGCAGCTTGCCGAACTTCCACCGGGCCTTGGAGCCCAGGTCGAAAGCGAAGATCAGGTAGATGATGTAGAGGACGCCGTGCGCCTGGGAGACCATGAAGGTCACGTCCTCGCCCGTGTCGAACCCGTACTTGAACACCATGCACGTGCAGAGCACGAGCAGCATGACGGCGGTCACATAGGCCATGACCCGGTAGCGGGTCAGCACGCTCCTCTTCATGGCGTCGAGCGTAACGTCACGTTCCGGGCGATCTTCGCGCGGGCCTCCCCTACGGGGTCACTTCTCCTCGAAGTCGTGTGCCGCGATCCGCAGCGGCCGCAGCATCGCGAAGATCTCGGCGCACTCCTCGGCGTCGTACACACCCAGGCCGAAGTCCATCGCCATCAGGTCCGCCGTCGCCGCCTCGACGACCTCGCGGCCCTTGTCGGTGATGGAGGCGAGGGTGCCGCGCCCGTCGTTGGGGTTGGGGCGCTTGGCGACCAGGCCGGACTTCACCAGCCGGTCGACCGTGTTCGTCACGGACGTCGGGTGGACCATCAGCCGCTCGCCGATCTTGGACATCGGCAGCTCGCCCTCCTTGGAGAAGGTGAGCAGCACCAGCGCCTCGTACCGGGCGAAGGTCAGCCCGTAGGGCTTGACCACCGCGTCGACCTCCGCGAGCAGGATCTGGTGCGCGCGCATGATCGAGGTGATGGCGGCCATGGAGGGGACGGGCCCCCAGCGGCGCTGCCAGAGCTCGTCGGCGCGGGCGATGGGGTCGAACGGGAGACTGAGCGGTTTCGGCACGTGATCGACCTTACCGACAGGTCACATGCTGGTCAGCCCCGTCTCGCGGTTCGGTCCTCCGCCACGACGGCACGGTGTCGCAGCCCGACACCTTGTGACCGTTATGTCACGATTACCTGGTCTGTCCGTCCGTCGCTCACGCCATACGAGGGGGCTGGATGTCCGGCCACAGATCCTTCCGCGTTCTCACGACCCTTCTCCTGGCCGCCGCGCTGTCCGCCGGCTGCGCCCCGGGCGGCGGCGACGGTGGCGAGGAGGGGCCCGCGCAGGAACCCGTCGGCCGCAGCGCGCCCGCCAAGGGCTCGCCGTTCTGGGTCGACCCGGACAGCGCGGCCGCCCGCCAGGTCACGGCGTACGAGGCCGAGGGCCGCACCGCGGACGCCAAGCTGCTGCGACGGATCTCGGAGCGGCCCGCCGCCCAGTGGCCCGCCTGGAACAACCCCGTGGCCGACGTCCGCCGTGCCGTGCGCGGCGCGGCGCCCGGGAAGCAGAAGGTCGTCCTCGTCGCGTACAACATCCCCCACCGCGACTGCGGCCTGTACTCGGCGGGCGGCGCGGCGAACCCGGAGGCGTACCGGGAGTGGATCGGCTCGTTCGCCGAGGCCATCGGGGACGCGCCCGCCGTCGTCGTACTGGAGCCGGACGCCGTGCCGCACGTGGTGGACGGCTGTACGCCCGCCCAGCACCACGAGGAGCGCTACCAACTGCTCGCCGAGGCGGTGGACCGGTTCAAGCGGCAGCCGAACACCAAGGTGTACCTGGACGCGGGCAACCCCGCCTGGATCAAGGACGCCGGCAAGCTGGTGGAGCCGCTGCGGCGGGCGGGTGTCGCGAAGGCGGACGGCTTCGCGCTGAACGTGTCGAATTTCCAGACCACACCCACGGTCACCGCCTTCGGTACGGAGCTGTCCGCGCTGCTGGGCGGCACCCACTTCATCGTCGACACCAGCCGCAACGGGGCCGGTCCGCTCGCGGGCGACGGCGAGGAGGCCTGGTGCAACCCGCCGGGCCGGGCGCTGGGCACACCGCCGACCGAGAACACCGGCGACGCGCGGGTGGACGCCTACCTGTGGATCAAGCGCCCGGGCGAGTCGGACGGCACCTGCCGGGGCGGCCCGGCGGCCGGGACGTGGTGGCCCGAGTACGCCCTGGGCCTGGCGCGCCGCGCGAAGGCGTGACCCCCATCAGGACGTGACCCGGGTCAGGGGGGTGACCCGGGCCAGTCACGTGAGCCCGTTCAGGACGTGACCCGGGCCGATGCGTACGGGGCTCAGTCGACCTGGACCCACTTCGCCACCGACGGGCGCCCGTCCTTGTCCACCACGAACAGCATGTACCAGCCGGGCGGGACCAGGGTCCGGTCCAGCGGCGCCTCGACCGTCACCGCGTCCCTGCCCTTGGTCAGGCCCAGCTCGATGGAGCGCTGCTCCACGTCCGTGGTGTGGGTCACCGCGCTGGGCCGCATCAGCCGCGCCTTGGTGATGCGGGCGGCGTCCTTCGTGCGGAAGGTGGCCCGGCCGTTCTGGTCGAGCTCCCGGGGGCCCTCGCCCAGCACCGGCCGGGCCTCGGCGCCGCCGCCGTGCAGGTAGGGCGGGGTGAAGATCTCCACGCGCTGCTCGAAGGTGCCGAGCTTGGTGTTGTCCTTGTCGTCGAACAGCGGGTCCGAGCCGAACGTCGCCACCCGCCCGTCCGGCAGCAGCAGCGCCTCGGAGTGGTAGTTGCGGCCCACGGTCGGCTCGGCGGCCTCCCGGAAGGAGTCGGTCTTCGGCTCGTAGACCTGCGCCTTGAGGATGTCGCTGCCGCTGCGGCCCCGGTACTTCTCGGACCCGCCGGTGGTGAAGACGGTGTCGTCGGGGAGGAGCACGCTGCTGAGGTAGCGGGTGCCCTTGGGCAGGGACGGGCCCGTGCGGAAGGCGGGCTTGGCGGCCTTGAGGTCGATCAGCGCGGTGCGGGCCGTGGACAGCTCGGACTCGCCGACCCCTCCGCCGCCGAGCACCATCAGCTTCTGGTCCTGGGCGGGCGGCAGCAGCAGGGAGGCGGAGGTCTCCAGCTGGTCCGGGTCCGTGATGCCCCTGATCGCCTGGAAGGTGTTCTTCTTCAGGTCCCACAGGCCCGGGACCCGGCCCTTCTCGGCGGGCCCGTAGCCGGCGTTGGAGCCGGTGTAGAAGAGCTTGCCGCCCTGGGTGAGGAAGAGCGCGGGGTAGGTGGGGAAGTAGCGGAAGGGGCCCTTGGTCCACTTCTTGGTCTTCGGGTCGTAGATCTCGTTGTCGCCGGGCACGACGTCGCCGACGTCGTTGAGGCCGGAGACGGCGAGCACCTTGCCGTCCTGGAGGGTCACCAGGGTGGGGTACCAGCGGGCGTCCTTCATGGGGGCGACGGGAATGTACTTCTCGGCCTTGGGGTCGAACTCGTACGCCGCTCTGATGCCCTGGAAGTCCTGCTTCTCGGTGGTGAGCCTCTGGGCGATGCCGTAGACGTTGTTCGCGTCCTTGCCCTTGAGGCCGAGGACCTTGTACTGGGCGGCCTCGGTGGTCAGGGCCTTGGGGCCCTCCTTCCTGGCCTCGACGAAGACCCGCGCCTCGGCGGCGGTGACCTTGGTCTCCCAGGGCTTCATCTGGCCGCTCGTGAAGTACGAGATCTTGAATTCGCGCTTCGCCCTGGGGACCGTCACATCGAACTTCGACACGTACTCCACGCCTGACGGCGAGCGGAAGACGGTGCCCTTCTTGAGGGTGATCGCCTTGTCCGGGCTCTCGTTCTTGACGCGCATACCGCCGCCGGCGCGCTTGACCTCGCCGTCGAGGACCTCGTACCGGGCGGTGCCGCCGGCCACCAGGAGGCGGCCGTCGGGGAGTTGGCTGTGTCCTGCGCAGAAGAAGTCCTCCGGGGTGGGGATCTTCTTGAAGGTGTTCTTGGCCGGGTCCCACAGGATGGTGTCGAAGGTGCCCGCGTCGAACTTCTTCTGATTGTTGCCGGAGCCCGCGATGAGCAGCACCTTGCCCGTGTGGAGCAGGGCGGCGTGGATGGCGTTGAGCCGGTATGCGTCGGGCACGTCGAGTTGCTGCCAGGACCCGTACTTGGCCTTGTAGCCAGGCTGGGCGATCTTGTACGCGTGGTACTTCTCCTCCGCGAAGGAGAGTGCGGCCGGCGCGTTCAGGCCCGCGAGCAGGACCACCGCTCCACCGCCCAGCAAGGTCTTCTTGAGCTTCTTCGACGGCCGGTAGGCCATGGTTCAGTTCCCTCCTGTCGTCGTGGCGAAGGCCGGCTCCGGCTCGTCGCCTGTCGTGGGCTTCGCCTTCGCCTTCACCGTCACCGTCACCTTCACCGGGCGGCCGGGCGCCGGGGCGCGGAGGCGGGCGCGTGCCCGGCCTTCCCGGACCAGGCCCCAACCCCAGACGGCGACCGGCGCCAGCGCGATGGCGAGGGCGAGCACCGCCCAGGTGCGCATGGCCGCGTGCGTGTGGTCGAGGACGGCGGAGGCGATGAGCGAGGCGACGAGCACGGCGGCCCAGTACAGGTGGACACGGAAGGTGGCCGGCTGGTCGGGGCTGGCCGCGCCGCCCTTGGGAGTGACGACGAAGCGGCCGTCGGTGCGCAGCAGCGCCGATGCCAGGGACTTGAGGTAGATGGGCGCGCAGAGCGCGGACATCGCCATGCCGGCCAGTCCGCCGGACCCCTCCGGTTCGTGGGGGGAGACGTTGTGGCGGCGGTTCCACAGGTAGAGGCCGATCTGGAGGGCGGCGGCATCGCTGTAGAGCATCAGCCAGACGGAGGACGAGACCTGGGTGCCGGAGGCGCCGAGCCAGAGGAACAGGACGCAGGAGAGGATGCCCAGGAACCAGTTGACGGCCGTCATCGGGTAGTAGACGAGCATCAGGGTGTAGTTGAGCAGCCGGCCCGGCGGCAGCCGGAAGAACGCCTTTCCGTACTGCTTGAACAGGGTTTCGTACGTGCCGCGCGACCAGCGCAGCTGCTGGGTGAAGAAGTCGGTCCAGGAGGCCGGCCCCTCGCCGACGGCGAGGACGTCGGGCGTGTAGACGGACCGCCACAGGTGCCCGGTGCGCGGGTTCACGGTGCGGTGCAGCTCGAATCCGGTGGCCATGTCCTCGGTGATGGAGTCGTAGAGCCCGCCGACCTGCTTGACGGCGCGGACGCGTACGACGTTGTTGGTGCCCACGAACATGGGGGCGTGGTAGCGGTTGCCGGCGCGCTGGATGAGGGCGTGGAAGAGGAACTGCTGGGACTCGGCGGCCTTGGTGACCGGCGACGTGTAGTTGCCGTACACCTGGGGGCCGACGACGAAGGCGACGTCGGGGTCGCGGAAGTAGCCGAGGGTCCGCTCCAGGAAGTTGGGCAGCGGTACGTGGTCGGTGTCGACGGAGGCGAAGAAGTCGTAGTCGTCGCCGTGCATGGCGATCCAGGCGTTGTAGTTGCCGTGTTTGGTCCTGGCCTTGTGGACGCCCGAGGTGCGGTTCCAGGCGGGGACGCCGGCCCGGGTGAAGTGGCGTACGCCGAGCTCCCGGCACAGGGCCTTGGCCTGTTCGTCGTCGCCCTCGTCGAGCAGCCACACGTCCAGCCGTCCGTCGTGTGTGACACGGACGGCGCCTTCGAGGGTGGCCCGGACCATGGAGAGGGGTTCTTTGCCCGGTACGTAGGTGGTGAGGAACGCGACACGGGTCCCCTTCTGGGGAACGACGGGAACGGGGTCGCGGGCGACCATCGTGGCGTGGGCGATGGAGACGACGTTGATCAGCATGAACAGGCAGATGAGCCCGATCGACACGAGCATGACGGTGTCGAACCTGATGAGCCACCGGTCGCCGCCCTCGCGCTCGGTCCAGTGACTGGGCCAGACCAGATAGACGAGCAGCACCGCCGAGAGCACCGGCGCGAGCGTCATCAGCAGGACGGCGCGTATTCGGTGCGGTTCCCCGGAGAGCAGACTGCGGTACTGCACCTGATACGCCGTCCGGTCCGGTTCCGTCAGGGGACCGGCGAGACGGCTGTAGGTGTCGTAGTCGTAGCCTTCCGGCCGCACGGTGCCTCCAGCTGTCGAGCGGGTCGCTATATCCCCACAAAAGGGGAGATCCGGCGACGTGTCGACTGGAGGCGTCCGAGCGGGCGTTTCTGCGCCGGGACCCGTTTGGCCGGGCCATCAGCGTTTGAGCCGCGCCCGGGCCGTGCCGCCGGCCGGGCCGTCAGCCGCGCCCGCTCGTACGCCGCAGCCGGTGCCGTACCGCCCGCCGGCCCATGGGGCCGAGTTCGTCGAGGACGGTGACCAGCGCGGCGAGCTGCTCCAGCGCGGCGAGGGCCCGCTCGGCGCCGTCCGCGTCGACGCCCTCGTACAGCTCCAGGCCGACGAAGGAGGCGGCGACGGCCCGCGCGAGCCCCGCGCTGTCGGTGAACTCGGCGAGCGGGGTCCCTGCCAGCACCCGGGTGAGGACCTTCTCGATCTCGTCGATCCACAGGTCGAGCCCGGCGGCGGTGGCGGGTGCGAGGCGCAGCTGGGTCTGGGCGCCGGCGAGCAGCTGGCCCAGGAAGGCGACGTTGCCCGCCTCCCGCTCCTCGGCATGCAGTTCGCGGCCGAGCGCGAGCAGCTCCGTGAGGCCGGTGACCCTGGCGAGCCGGTCGCGGTAGCGGGCGACGCGCTGCTCGGCCCCGTGGCGGCACGCGGCGGCCAGCAGCTCGTCGACGGAGCCGAAGTGGTAGAAGACCAGGGCCTGGTTGACCCCCGCGGCGGCGGCGACGGCCCGGGCGGAGGTCTTGGCGATGCCCTGTTCGGCGAGGGTGCGCAGCGCGCCCTCCAGCAGCTTGACCTTCGTCTCCTGGCTTCTGGCTTCCGCGCTCACGCCCGTATCTCCTCGCGTACCGGGCGCAGCCCGGCCCGCACCCCGTGCGAGCGTACGTCGGCGTAGTGGGCGGTGAACGACCCCTCGTACCCGAAGAGGGGGCCGGCGTACCGGTTGGTGACGCGGACCCGGACGCGGAAGCGGCCGGTGGAGTCGTCGTAGGACTCGCGCACCTCGGCGTCGCCGCCGATGAGCTCCGGTACGCGGACGTCGATCCGGCCCTCGCGGAAGCGGTGCTCCCCGGAGCGGATGAGCAGGGAGCCGTCGGGCTCGGCGCTCAGGTGCAGGTCGCTGGCGAGGTGCTGATGGGTGCCGAGGTAGTCGAGCACGCAGTTGCGCTCGGGGCTGTGGACCATGGTGGCGTCGAAGCGGCGCGGCCCGCCGGGCAGCGCGAACGTGCGGACGAAGGTGACCGTCTCGCGGCCGTAGGCGTCGGTGTAGGGGACGTTCTCGATGGTGAAGGGGACGTGCCGGCCGGTGCGCGGGACGAGGATGTTGCGGGTGCCGCCGAGGGCGAGGAACGGCTTGACGAAGGCCGGCCCGTGCCAGATGCGGTCCATCACGCCCCGGCCGACGCACATCTCGCCACTGTCGAGGCCCACCGAGAAGCGCCGCCGCAGCTGGGGGTGGAGCCTTGGGAAGTCGTCCCCCATGGCGCGGGCGAAGATCGAGGTCATGCGGGCTCCAGGGTGGCGAGGAGGGCGGGCGCGGCGGTGCGCGCGGGAGGGGTGCGCCCACAGCGCCTGGCGGCGGGGGTACGGGGGGAGGGCGGGGCCAGCAGCGCGACGGCGGCGAGTCCGACGGCGCCCAGCCCGGCGAGTACGGCGGGGCCGCCGTTGAGCGGGGCGGCGACCGGCATGGTCCATACGGTGCCGCCGAGGGCGGCCGCCTCCGCCGTGGTGCCCGGGCACACCGCCCACAGGCAGCAGAGGACCGCCACGGCGACGGCCAAGGACCGTACGGCCAGTTCCGCGAGGGCGTGCGCCAGCGACCGGGCGGGGCTGACGCCGTGTTCGCACCACAGCCGCAGCCGGTCGAAGGACCAGGCGGTGGCCCAGCCCATCAGCGGCCGGAAGACCAGCCGGTCGGCCACCGCGCCGAAGCGTCCCCAGCGCGGCCGGTAGTCGTAGCCGGTGAGGAAGCGGATGCCGTCGGGTGTGGGGACGTACCGCCAGTAGCCGCTGCCCTCGGCGAGGAGCGAGAGCGGGTGCGGCGAGGCGAACCTCAGGGCCGAGACCCGCTCGCCGCCGGCCCGGTGGCGCTCCCCCGCGGAGACACCGGTGCCGGCGACGGTCAGGAAGGGCAGCACCCGGGTCGCGTAGCGGAACCGCTGGGGCTGTCCGGGCGCGGACGGCAGGTGGGTGATCTCCGTGAACCGGAGGTCCCACCGCTGGTGCTGCGCCGGGTCCTGGGTGCGTTCCCAGAGGGTCTCCAGGTCGGCGCGTATGCGCGTCTCTACGTAGAGCCCCACGACGATTCCCCCCGGCCGTCCCGCTTCTTGAGCGATCGCTCAACACGAAGCTACAGTTGTTTGAGCAGTCGCTCAAGACCGGACATGGAAAACCCCCGGCCCATGGGGACCGGGGGTTCTTCGACTCGCTGTCAGGCGGAGAGGTGGCGCTCCACCGTCTCCACCTTGGCCGTCAGCCCGTCCGTGACACCCGGCCGGATGTCGGCCTTCAGCACGAGGGAGACGCGCGGCGCGCGGGCCTCCACGGCGGCGACGGCTCGCTTGACGACGTCCATGACCTCGTCCCACTCGCCCTCGATGGAGGTGAACATCGCGTCGGTGCGGTTCGGCAGGCCCGACTCACGGACCACGCGCACCGCGTCCGCGACGTACTCGCCGACCTCCTCGCCGACGCCGAGCGGGGTGACGGAGAAGGCGACGATCATGCGCTCACCTTGCCCTCGCGGCGGGCGCGGGAGGCGATCACGGCGTCGTCGGCGGCGCGCTTGAGCTTGCGGTCGGCGAAGAAGCCGCCGAACGGCAGGACGGAGAGCACGAAGTAGAGCGCGGCGGTCTTCAGGTCCCACTTCGTACGGTTCCAGGCGTCCGCCCAGAACAGCACGTAGAGGATGAAGAGCACGCCGTGGATCGCGCCCATGACCGGGACCGCGTTGAACTCCGTCGTGCGCTTCAGTACCGAGCAGACGAGCAGCAGGATGAACGACACGGCCTCCGGGGCGGAGACCAGTCGGAGGCGGTGGAGGGAGGCGGCGGTCTTGATGTCCACGAGGCAGCACCTTCGGCGTCGGTCGGGGGTCGACTGTCACCGCGCACCGATCTTGTGAATCGATGCACAAGCGACCGGTCCATTGTGACAGGCGCCTTTGCCCGCCCTTTGTCAGGGTCCGGATCCTCCCCAGGTCTCTGTCTGCGCCCCCGCCCACCGGTTACCGTCGTGGCGTGGCAACGTTCCGACTCCAAGGCGGCAAAGTGCTCGCCGTCGACATGACCGGCGACGCCGTCAAAGCGAAGAACGGCTCGATGGTCGCGTACGACGGCCAGATGGCCTTCAAGAAGATGTCCGGCGGCGGTGAGGGCCTCCGGGGGATGGTCACCCGCCGCCTCACCGGCGAGCAGATGGAGCTGATGGAGGTGAAGGGGCAGGGCACCTGCTACTTCGCCGACCGCGCCTCCGAGATCAACCTCGTCTCCCTCCACGGCGACAAGCTGTACGTCGAGTCCAGCAACCTGCTGTGCGTCGACGCCTCCCTGCGCACCGGCACCACCTTCACCGGCCTGCGCGGCGGGGCCACGGGGACCGGACTGTTCACGACCACCGTCGAGGGCAGCGGCCAGGCCGCGATCATGTCGGACGGGCAGGCCGTGGTGCTGCGCGTGACCCCGCAGTACCCGCTGTCGGTCGACCCCGGCGCGTACATCGCCCACCAGGGCAACCTCCAGCAGAACTTCCAGTCCGGCGTGACGTTCCGCACATTCATGGGCGAGGGTGGCGGCGAGGCGTTCCAGATCCGCTTCGAGGGCGACGGACTCGTGTACGTACAGCCCAGCGAGCGCAACACGGTCGGAGGGGACGTCTGATGCCGTTCCGCGAGGTCAATTCGAAGATGGTCGAGGCGACCCTCTCCCCCGGACAGAAGATGTTCAGCCAGCGTGGCGCGATGCTGGCCTACCGCGGTGACGTCACTTTCACGCCGAACACGGCCGGCGGCCGGGGCGGCGTGATGTCGATGATCGGCCGCCGCGTCGCCGACGAGGCGGCGCCCCTGATGACCGTCGAGGGCAACGGCACGGTGATGTTCGGCCACGGCGGCCACCACATCCAGGTCGTCAACCTCACCGGCGAGACCCTGTACGTCGAGGCCGACCGCCTGCTCGCCTTCGACGGGACGCTCCAGCAGGGCACGATGTTCATGGGCTCCCAGGGCGGTGTGATGGGCATGGTGCGAGGCCAGGTCACCGGCCAGGGCCTGTTCACCACGACCCTCAAGGGCCATGGCGCGGTCGCCGTGATGGCCCACGGCGGAGTGATCGAGCTGCCCATCACCCCGGGCCGCCCCGTGCACGTCGACCCGCAGGCCTACGTCGCCCACCACGGCGACGTACGCAACAAGCTCTCCACCGCGCTCGGCTGGCGCGACATGGTGGGGCGCGGCTCCGGCGAGGCGTTCCAGCTGGAGCTCAGCGGCAGTGGTGCGGTGTACGTCCAGGCGTCGGAGGAGAAGCTGTGAGCACGCCCGTCATTCACGACCCGTCGACCCTGCCGAGCGACGACAACGTCAACGCGTACACCTTCTGCGTGGAGCTGAAGGGCTCCCAGTGGTTCCTGCAGAAGGGCAAGATGATCGCCTACTACGGGCGGATCGACTTCAACGGCATCGGGCACGGCCGGCTGGACCGGCTCGTCCGCTCCAGCTTCCACTCCCCGCTCCACGCGAGCGACTGGGTGGTGGCGGAGGGCAGTGGGAAGATGCTGCTGGCGGACCGCGCGTTCGACGTGAACTCGTACGACCTGGACGACGGGAACCTCACGATCCGCGCCGGGAACCTCCTCGCCTACCAGCCCACGCTCGCCCTGAAGCAGTCGATCGTGCCGGGCTTCCTCACCCTCATCGGCACGGGGAAGTTCGTGGCCGCCTCCAACGGCCCGGTGGTCTTCATGGAGCCGCCCCTCCGGGTCGACCCGCAGGCCCTGGTCGGCTGGGCGGACTGCCCCTCGCCGTGTCACCACTACGACCACGGCTACATGACGGGCGTCATGGGCGGCCTGCGGGCGCTGACGGGGCTCGGCGGGGCGTCGGGCGAGGAGCACCAGTTCGAGTTCGTCGGGGCCGGGACGGTGCTGCTCCAGTCGACGGAGGCGCTGATGCCGGAGCAGGCGACGGGCGCGGTGCCACAGGAGGCGGGCGTTCCGGGGGCGGGATCCGGCCAAGGCCACCACGGGTCCTCACCGCGCCTTCCCGGACAGCTGGGGGACCTCCAGCGTCGCTTCGGGCTGTGAGCGGTAGTCTGCGGAGTGTGACGCCCTCGAACGTCTGCACCCTTGACCCGGTACGGACGCGAGGACGGGGGGCCGGAGTGCCCGGCGTCACCGACCCTCATTCGTCCAGAATTCAACTTCTTAGGTAGAATCCATATATGGAGACCGAGACGGCCACCAACTGGCTGACCGATGCCGAGCAGTGCGCCTGGCGCACCTATCTGGACGTCAACAGGCTGCTGACGTACCAGTTGGAGAAGGACCTCCAGCCATTCGGCCTGACCAACAACGATTACGAGATCCTGGTCAACCTCTCGGAGGCGCCCGACCACCGCCTCCGGATGAGCGACCTGGCCGCCGTGACGCTCCAGTCCAAGAGCCGGCTCTCCCACCAGATCACCCGCATGGAGAACGCGGGTCTGGTACGCAGAGAGAACTGCGAGTCCGACCGGCGCGGGCTGTACGCGGTCCTGACCGAGCAGGGCATGGAAACCATGCAGAAGGTCGCACCGCACCACGTCGACTCGGTGCGCAAGCACTTCATCGACCTGCTGAGCCCCGAGGCCCTGAGCGACCTGCGCCAGTCCCTCAAACCCATCGCCGAGCAGCTCAGGGGCCTGCGCGGCAAACCGTAGGACCTCAGCCCGCCGGCAGCCGCAGGACGAACAGCGCACCACCTTCCGGGGCACGCCCCACCGTGAGCGTGCCGCCGTGCCGGACGGCGACGTCACGGGCGATGGCCAGACCCAGCCCCGCACCACCCTCGTCGCGACTGCGGGCGTCGTCGAGGCGTACGAACCGTTCGAAGACGCGCTCCCGCTCGGGCTCCGGCACGCCTGCCCCGTCGTCCGCGACGGTGAGCACGACGTGCCGGCCCTCGCGGCGCACCGTCACGGTCACAGCCGTCTCCGCGTGCCGCTGGGCATTGTCGAGGAGGTTGCCGAGCACGCGCGCCAGTTGCCCGCGCGACCCGCGGGCCTGCGCCTCCGCCGCCGCGACCCGCACCGGCACCCGGTCCCCCACCCGCTGGGCAACCTCCTCCCGCACCAGGGCGGCGAGGTCGACCCGCCCGGCCCCGGGCCGCTCACCCGCGTCCAGCCGGGCCAGCAGCAGCAGGTCGGCGGCGAGCTGCTGCAGCCGCACGGTGTCGGCGACCGCCCCCGGGACGTCCAGCAGCTCCGGGTGCGCGGCCCCCACCTCCAGCTGGGTGCGCAGACTCGCGATGGGGCTGCGCAGCTCGTGCGACGCGTCCGCGACGAACCGCCGCTGCCGCTCCACGCTCGCCTCCAGCGCGGCCAGCGTCTCGTTCGTCGTCCGCGCCAGCCGGGCCACCTCGTCCCGCGTCGACGGCTCCGGAACGCGCCGTGACAGGTCCTCCGACGCCGTGATCGCCGCCATCTCCCGCCGGATGCCCTCGACGGGCTTCAGCGCCCGCCGGGTCACCAGCCACGTCACGCCGCCCACCACGAGCAGCAGCAACGGCAGCGCGGCGAGCATCGCGTCCCGTACGCCCGCGACCGTGGCCGCCTCGGTGGCCAGCGGCGCGCCCGCGTACACGGTGGCCTCGCCCTGCGGCCCGGAGACCTTGACGGCGGCGAAGCGGTACGTGGCGGTCCCCCCGTCCACGGTGACCTCACCGGTCGAGTGCGCGACCTCCTCCGAGACCTCCCCGGCCTCCCCCTCCCCTCCCCCGGGGACGGCCTTCGTACCGGGACTCCCCGTCCCCCCGATGGCCTCGATGTCCTCCCCGACAGCCACCACCCGCCCCTCCTCGTCGACGACCTGCACCGGGTGCTCCTCGGTGTCGTCGGGCAGATCCAGCCGGGCGAACGGCGTGCCGTTGGCGATCTGCGAGGCCACCGACCGCGCGGACACCTCCGCCTGGAGCTCCGCCTGGTCCACGAGGTTGCCCCGCAGCACCCACAGCAGAGCGACCCCCGCGACCACGAGAGCCAGCGCGACCACCAGCGTCGCCCCCGCCGCGGTCCGTGCGCGTACCGACCTCACCGCTCCTCCAGCCGATACCCGGCGCCCCGCACGGTCGTGATGACCCCGGCGCCGAGCTTCCGCCGCAACGCGCTCACATACACCTCGACGATGTTCGGGTCGCCCTCGTACGCGAAGTCCCAGACGTGCTCCAGGATCTCCGCCTTCGACACCACCTCCCCCGCCCGGGTGGCCAGCTGCTCCAGCACGGCGAACTCCTTCGCGGTCAGCGCGACTTCCGCGTCCTCCACCGACACCCGCCGCCCCGCCGTGTCCACACGGAGCGCCCCCACCGTCAGCACCGGCGACGGGCTGCCCCCGCGCCGCCGCAGCAGCGCCTTCACCCTCGCGACCAGGACCACGTACGAGAACGGCTTGGTCAGGTAGTCGTCGGCACCCGTGTCGAGGCCCTCCGCCTCGTCGTACTCGCCGTCCTTGGCGGTGAGCATCAGGATCGGTACGTCGTTCCCGGCGGCCCTCAGCGCCCCGCACACGCGGTAGCCGTTCATGCCGGGCAGCATGATGTCCAGCACGACCAGGTCGTACGTACCGGTCCCGGCCCGGTGCAGGCCCTCCACCCCGTCGTGCACCACGTCCACGGCGAACCCCTCGGCCCGCAGCCCGGCCGCCAGCGACAGGGCCAGCCGCTTCTCGTCCTCCACGATCAACAGGCGCATGCGTTCAGGGTCCCAAACGGAACCTGAAGAACCCTTCAGCCACCTTCAGGCTGCGTTCAGCGAGCCGACGGCAGGGTGTTTCCCGTACCGAGAACGCACCGACATTCCGGAGGCCATCCATGAAGCGCAACCTGATCATCGCCACGGTCACCGCGGCGGCCCTGCTGACGGGCGGCACGGCAGTCGCGTTCGCCTCCTCGACGGACGAGGAGGCCCAGCGCGCCGTCCAGGGCGTCAAGGTCACGGCCGACGAAGCCCTCAAGGCCGTCGCCGGCCACGGCACGGTGGTGTCCCTGGAGCTGGACGACGACAGCAACAAGACCTGGGACGTCGAACTCGTCACCAAGGACGGCAAGGCCCAGGACTGGACCGTCGACGCGACGACGGCGAAGGCCACCCAGGACAAGGACACCGACCAGGACGACTCCGACGACTGAGGCCCGCAGTCGGCATCCGGCACGGGCGGGGCCGTGCAGGGTCGCCCCCGCAGAGGCCGGCGGCAAAGGACGGGCTCCCTTGCCCGCACCCAAGGCCGCCGGCCTCGAGGAGGTGAGCCCGGAGGGGCCCCGCCCCCACGCACCGGGGGTGGCCGCCTGGCCCCGCGCCCGAGCGCACCGGAAACGGCACCGCCCCGCGGGCGACCGAGCAAGCGCACCGCCCCGGGGGACGACTGCCCACAACGCGGCGGCGCCGCCCCCCGGGCGACCGCCAAGAACGCGAAGGCGACCCCGCCCCACGGGCGACCGCCAAAAACGCGAAGGCGACCCCGTACCACCGGGCGACCGCCCACAACGGCAGAGGGCGGGGCCACCCCGCCGGGCCGCACCCGCCCACAACGGGACGCCACCCCGCCGGGCCGCACCCGCCCACAACGGGACGGCACCCCGCCGGGCCGCACCCCGGCGGGGAAGGCACCCGCCCCGCGGCGGCCTACCGTCCCGTCAGCCCCGCCACCAGCTCGTCCGCCGCCGCGTACGGGTCCGTCTCGCCCGCGACGATGCGCTCCGCGAGCGCGTCCAGGCGCCGGTCGCCGTGCAGGTCACCGATCCGCTCCCGGAGAGCCGTGACGGCAATGGTCTCGACCTCGTGCGCGGCCCGCGCGCGGCGGCGTTCCGCGAGGACGCCCCGTTCCTCCATCCACGCCCGGTGCTTCTCCAGCGCCTCGACGACCTCGTCGACGCCCTCACCCCGCGCCGCCACCGTCTTGACGATGGGCGGCCGCCAGTCGCCGGGTCCGCGCGACTCGCCGAGCCCCAGCATGTGGTTCAGCTCCCGGGCGGTCGCGTCGGCCCCGTCCCGGTCGGCCTTGTTGACGACGTACACGTCGCCGATCTCCAGGATGCCCGCCTTCGCGGCCTGGATCCCGTCGCCCATCCCCGGGGCGAGCAGCACCACCGACGTATCGGCCTGGGAGGCGATCTCCACCTCGGACTGGCCGACGCCCACGGTCTCGACGAGCACCACGTCGCAGCCGGCGGCGTCCAGCACCCGGATCGCCTGCGGCGCGGCCCACGCGAGCCCGCCCAGGTGCCCGCGCGTGGCCATCGAGCGGATGTAGACCCCCGGGTCCGACGCGTGCTCGGACATCCGGACCCGGTCACCGAGCAGGGCGCCACCGCTGAACGGCGAGGACGGGTCCACGGCCAGCACACCCACACGCTTCCCGGCCTTCCGGTACGCGGTGACCAGCGCCGACGTCGAGGTCGACTTGCCGACACCGGGCGAGCCGGTGAGGCCCACCACGTACGCACCACCGGCCAGCGGTGCCAGCGCCGCCATCACCTCACGGAGCTGCGGGGACGCCCCCTCCACGAGCGAGATCAGCCGGGCCACGGCCCGCGGCCGGCCCTCCCGTGCCTGGGCCACCAGTTCGGGGACGTCCACCATGACTTACACCGCTCCTTACTCGCAGCGAGGATTACTTGCCGTTGCCCGGAACACGGAGGATCAGCGCGTCGCCCTGACCACCGCCACCGCACAGCGCCGCCGCACCGACCCCGCCGCCGCGCCGCTTGAGCTCCAGCGCCAGGTGGAGGACGACACGGGCGCCGGACATGCCGATCGGGTGCCCGAGCGCGATCGCGCCGCCGTTGACGTTCACCTTTTCGGGGGTTACCCCCAGGTCCTTCATTGACTGCACGGCAACCGCGGCGAACGCCTCGTTGATCTCGATCAAATCAAGATCCGAGACCTCCAGCCCGTCCTTCTTCAGCGCGTGCCGAATCGCGTTCGAGGGCTGCGACTGGAGCGAATTGTCCGGTCCGGCCACGTTCCCGTGGGCGCCGATCTCGGCGATCCAGTCCAGGCCGAGCTCCTCGGCCCTGGCCTTGCTCATCACGACCACGGCAGCCGCGCCGTCGGAGATCTGCGACGACGTACCGGCCGTGATCGTGCCGTCCTTGGCGAAGGCCGGGCGCAGCTTGCCCAGCGACTCCACGGTCGTCTCGGGGCGGATGCCCTCGTCCTTGCTGAAGACGACGGGCTCGCCCTTGCGCTGCGGGATCTCCACGGGCGTGATCTCGGCCTCGAAGAGCCCGTTCTTCTGCGCGGCGGCGGCCCGCTGGTGGGAGAGGGCGGCGATCTCGTCCTGCGCCTCGCGGGCGATGCCGAGCCGCGTGTTGTGCTTCTCCGTGGACTCGCCCATGGCGATGTTCTCGAAGGAGTCGGTGAGGCCGTCGTACGCCATGGCGTCGATCATCTCGATCGCGCCGTACTTGTAGCCCTCGCGGGACTTGGGCAGCAGGTGCGGCGCGTTGGTCATGGACTCCTGGCCGCCGGCGACGACGACGTCGAACTCGCCGGCGCGGATCAGCTGGTCCGCGAGGGCGATGGCGTCGAGACCAGAGAGACACACCTTGTTGATGGTGAGCGCGGGCACGTTCATGGGGATGCCGGCCTTGACGGCCGCCTGCCGCGCCGGGATCTGCCCCGCCCCGGCCTGCAGCACCTGGCCCATGATCACGTACTGCACCTGGTCGCCGCCGATGCCGGCCCGGTCGAGGGCGGCCTTGATGGCGAAGCCGCCGAGATCGGCGCCCGAGAAGGTCTTCAGCGAGCCGAGCAGACGGCCCATGGGCGTGCGTGCGCCCGCGACGATGACTGAGGTGGTACCGGTCGTTCCAGACATGAGGCACGGCCCCTTGGATGTGGAGAGTGAACGAGGGTTTACCGCCAATGTACTGAGCGGTACGTGTCCTGGTCACCGGGCAGCCAGTGTGACGGCGCGCACGTTGCGTAACCACCTCCACCGCGCTGCACTGGTCCCATGCTGACGCGAATCGACCACATCGGGATCGCCTGTTTCGACCTCGACAAGACCGTTGAGTTCTACCGTGCCACGTACGGCTTCGAGGTGTTCCACACCGAGGTCAACGAGGAGCAGGGGGTCCGTGAGGCCATGCTCAAGATCAACGAGACCTCCGACGGCGGCGCCTCCTACCTCCAGCTCCTGGAGCCGACCCGGGAGGACTCCGCCGTGGGCAAATGGCTCGCCAAGAACGGCGAGGGCGTCCACCACATCGCCTTCGGCACGGCGGACGTCGACGGGGACGCCGCCTCGATCCGTGAAAAGGGTGTGCGGGTTCTGTACGACGAGCCCCGTATCGGGTCCATGGGATCCCGTATCACGTTCCTGCACCCCAAGGACTGCCACGGAGTCCTGACCGAACTGGTCACATCGGCCAAGCCGTCCTCCGAGGCGTCCTCCATGGAGCACTGACCTCCGGATTCCTGGCCCGGTAGAGTGGGCGGCTCCGGGCCGGGGCCGGATCGGGGCCGTGCCGCGGCGTCGTGGTCGAGCCATTCGATCTGACACCATTCCCCGGGGGGCCGTTCGCCGGCGAACGGTGCTCGTACCAAGAGAGTTGCGACCAGGGGACGGATGGGACCGCGCAGTGCGGGGCTACGAACGCCAGGAGAGCCACCGGGCTGACGACCACCTTTCGCGGTTCGAAGCCGAGATGGACCGGCTGAAGACCGAGCGGGAGAAGGCCGTCCAGCACGCCGAGGACCTCGGTTACCAGGTCGAGGTGTTGCGCGCCAAGCTCCACGAGGCGCGCCGCACGATCGCGTCCCGGCCGGCGTACGACAACGCCGACATCGGCTATCAGGCCGAGCAGTTGCTGCGGAACGCGCAGATCCAGGCCGACCAGTTGCGCTCGGACGCCGAGCGCGAGCTGCGCGAGGCGCGGGCCCAGACACAGCGGATACTGCAGGAGCACGCCGAGCACCAGGCGCGCCTCCAGGCGGAGTTGCACGCCGAGGCGGTGCAGCGCCGCCAGCGGCTGGACCAGGAGCTGTCCGAGCGCCGCCAGACGGTCGAGGCGCACGTCAACGAGAACGTGGCGTGGGCGGAGCAGCTGCGGGCCCGCACCGAGGCGCAGGCCCGCCGTCTGATGGAGGAGTCCCGCGCCGAGGCCGAGCAGGCGCTCGCCGCGGCCCGCGCGGAGGCCACCCGGCTCGCCGAGGAGGCCCGCCGGCGGCTCAGCGCCGAGACGGAGACGGCCCGCGCGGAGGCCGAGGCGATCCTGCTGCGCGCCCGCAAGGACGCCGAGCGGCTGCTGAACGCCGCGTCCACCCAGGCGCAGGAAGCCACCAGCCACGCCGAGCAGCTGCGCAGCGCGACGACCGCCGAGTCGGACCAGGCGCGCCAGCAGGCGGCGGAGCTGAGCCGGGCGGCCGAGCAGCGGATGGCCGAGGCGGAGGAGCGGCTGCGCGAGGCCCGCGCGGAGGCCGACAAGGTCGTCGCGGAGGCCCGGGAGGCGGCGACCAAGCGGCTGTCGACCGCGGAGTCGGAGACGGAGCAGCGCACCCGTACGGCCAAGGCGGAGATCGCCCGGCTGGTGGCGGAGGCGACGAAGGAGTCCGAAGCCCTCAAGGCGGAGGCGGAGCAGGCGCTGGCCGACGCCCGCGCGGCGGCGGAGAAGCTGGTCGCGGAGGCCAGCGAGAAGGCCCGTACCGCGGCGGCGGAGGACTCGGCGGCGCAGCTCGCCAAGGCGGCCCGTACCGCCGAGGAGGTCCTGTCCAAGGCGTCCGAGGACGCGCAGGAGACCACCCGCAAGGCGTCCGAGGAGGCCGAGCGGATCCGCCGCGAGGCGGAGGCCGAGGCGGACCGGCTGCGGGCCGAGGCGCACGACACGGCCGAGCAGCTCAAGGGCGCCGCGAAGGACGACACCAAGGAGTACCGCGCCAAGACGGTCGAGCTCCAGGAGGAGGCGCGCCGGCTGCGCGGCGAGGCCGAGCAACTGCGGTCGGAGGCGATCGCCGAGGGCGAGCGGATCCGTGGCGAGGCGCGGCGCGAGGCGGTCCAGCAGATCGAGGAGGCGGCGAAGACCGCCGAGGAGCTGCTGACCAAGGCGAAGGCGGACGCGGACGAGCTGCGGACGGCCGCGACGGCCGAGAGCGAGCGGGTCCGCACCGAGGCGATCGAGCGGGCGACGTCTCTGCGCAAGCAGGCCGAGGAGGCGCTGGAGCGCACCCGGGCCGAGGCCGAGCAGCTCCGTACCGAGGCCGAGGAGCAGGCCGAGTCGGTGCGGGCCGCGGCCGAACAGGCCGCCGCCGCACTGCGCGAGGAGACCGAGCGGGGCATCGCGGCCCGGCAGGCGGAGGCCGCCGAGGAGCTCACACGGCTGCACTCGGAGGCGCAGAGCCGCCTCACGGCCGCCGAGCAGGCGCTCACCGACGCGCGGGCCGAGGGCGAGCGGATCCGGCGCGAGGCCGCCGAGGAGACCGAGCGGCAGCGCACCGAGGCCGCCGAGCGGATCCGTACGCTCCAGGCGCAGGCCGAGCAGGAGGCGGAGCGGCTGCGCACGGAGGCGGCGCAGGACGCGTCGAGCGCCCGTGCGGAGGCGGAGAACGCGGCGGTACGGCTGCGGTCGGAGGCGGCCGCCGAGGCGGAGCGCCTCAAGTCGGAGGCGCAGGAGTCGGCCGACCGGATGCGCGCGGAGGCGGCGGCAGCCGCCGAGCGCGTCACGGCGGAGGCCGCCGAGGAGCTGGCCGCCGCGCGGGAGGAGGCGAACCGGCGCCGCCGCGAGGCCGAGGAGACGCTGGGCGCCGCCCGCGGCGAGGCGGACCAGGAGCGGGAGCGGGCGCGCGAGCAGAGCGAGGAGCTGCTGGCGTCGGCGCGCAAGCGTGTCGAGGAGGCCCAGACCGAGGCGCAGCGGCTGGTCGAGGAGGCGGACCGGCGGGCGACCGAGATGGTGTCGGCCGCCGAGCAGACCGCGCAGCAGGTGCGGGACGCGGTCGCGGGGCTGCACGAGCAGGCCGAGGAGGAGATCGCCGGGCTGCGGTCGGCGGCCGAGCACGCGGCGGAGCGGACGCGGAGCGAGGCGCAGGACGAGGCGGACCGGGTCCGTTCCGACGCGTACGCGGAGCGGGAGCGGGCCGCGGAGGACGCGGGCCGGCTGCGGCAGCGGGCCCAGGAGGAGACGGAAGCCGCCAAGGCGCTCGCGGAGCGCACGATGGCGGACGCGATCACGGAGTCGGAGCGGCTGAAGTCCGACACGGCCGAGTACGCGCAGCGGATGCGGACGGAGGCGTCGGACTCGCTCGCCGCGGCGGAGCAGGACGCGTCGCGTACCCGTGCGGAGGCGCGGGAGGACGCCAACCGCATCCGATCGGAGGCGGCGGCGCAGGCGGACCGGCTGGTCGGCGAGGCGACGAGCGAGGCCGAGCGGATGACGGCCGAGGCGGCCGAGCTGCTGGCCACGGCGGAGCGGGACGCGGCGCGGCTGCGCGGGGAGGCCGAGCAGGTCAAGGCGGACGGCGAGGCCCAGGCCGAGGCGTTGCGGGCGGCCGCCCGCGCGGACGGCGAGCAGGTCCTGGACGAGGCGCGGAAGGCCGCCGACAAGCGGCGGGCGGACGCGGCGGCGCAGGCGGACCAGCTGATCGGCGAGGCGACGGGCGAGGCCGAGCGGATCGGCGCGGAGACCGCGGAGCGGGTGGAGCGCCTGGTCGCGGAGGCGACGGCGGAGGCCGAGCGGCTGCGTACCGAGGCCGCGGCGGAGGCTGAGCGGCTGGTGGCCGAGGCGACCGGTGAGGCGGAGCGGCTGCGGGCCGAGGCGGCCGAGACGGTCGGCTCCGCGCAGCAGGCCGCCGAGCGGATCCGCGCCGAGGCGGAGCGGCTGCGCACCGAGACGGAGGCGGCGGCCGAGCAGGTGCGTGCCGAGGCGCGGGCCGAGGCCGACCGGCTGGTCGACGAGGCGCGCGAGGCCGCGGCCAAGCGGCGGGCGGACGCGGCCGAGCAGGCCGACCAGCTCATCGCGAAGGCGCAGGAGGAGGCGCTGCGGGCCACCGCGGAGGCGGAGTCGCAGGCCGACACGATGGTGGGCGCGGCCCGCAAGGAGGCGGAGCGGATCGTCTCCGAGGCGACGGTCGAGGGCAACTCGCTGGTGGAGAAGGCCCGTACGGACGCCGATGAGCTGCTGGTCGGGGCGCGTGGTGACGCGACGGCCATAAGGGAGCGGACGGAGGAGCTCCGCCGGCGTACGGAGGCGGAGATCGAGGAGCTGCACGAGCGGGCCCGCCGGGAGAGCGCCGAGCAGATGAAGACGGCGGGCGAGCGGGTCGACAAGCTGGTGAAGGCCGCGACCGAGCAGCGCGCCGAGGCGGAGGCGAAGGCGAAGGAACTGCTGTCCGAGGCCAATTCGGAGGCGAGCAAGGTCCGGATCTCGGCGGTGAAGAAGGCGGAGGGGCTGCTCAAGGAGGCCGAGCAGAAGAAGGCCACGCTCACGCGCGAGGCGGAGAAGATCAAGGCGGACGCGGAGCGCGAGGCCGAGAAGATGATCTCCGACGGGAAGCGCGAGCTGGAGGTGCTGGTGCGCCGCCGAGAGGACATTCAGGCCGAAATCTCCCGTGTTCAGGATGTGCTGGAGGCGTTGGAATCTTTCGAAGCTCCCGCGGGGGGTACGAAGGAGGGCGGGGTCAAGGCCACCGCGGCGGCAGGGGTTACCCGTTCCAGTGGCAAGTCAACCGACGAGTAAGCCACTCAAAAGGCTGGACATTCTCCAGTTTGAACGGGCATCCGCTCGAAGACACGCCGGGTGGCCCCCTAGGATTCCCCCTAACACCTCACCGGTCTCATTCGACAGGAACCCCATGAGCGACACTTCCTCCCCCTTCGGCTTCGAGCTCGTGCGGCGTGGTTACGACCGCGGTCAGGTGGATGACCGCATTACCAAACTCGTCGCCGACCGAGACAGTGCTCTGGCCCGAATCACCTCTCTGGAAAAGCGCATCGAGGAGCTCCACCTCGAGACGCAGAACGCCCAGGCCCAGGTCAGCGACGCCGAGCCGTCGTACGCCGGTCTCGGTGCCCGCGTCGAGAAGATCCTCCGCCTCGCCGAGGAGGAGGCGAAGGACCTGCGCGAGGAGGCCCGTCGCGCCGCCGAACAGCACCGTGAGCTCGCCGAGTCGGCCGCGCAGCAGGTGCGCAACGACGCGGAGTCGTTCGCGGCGGAGCGCAAGGCGAAGGCCGAGGACGAGGGCGTCCGGATCGTCGAGAAGGCCCAGGGCGAGGCCAACTCGCTGCGCGCCGAGGCGCAGAAGGACGCGCAGTCCAAGCGGGAGGAGGCGGACGCGCTCTTCGAGGAGACCCGGGCGAAGGCGGCACAGGCCGCCGCCGACTTCGAGACGAACCTCGCCAAGCGGCGTGAGCAGTCGGAGCGGGACCTGGCGTCGCGCCAGGCGAAGGCGGAGAAGCGTCTCGCCGAGATCGAGCACCGGGCGGAGCAGCTGCGCCTGGAGGCCGAGAAGCTGCGTACGGACGCGGAGCGCCGGGCCCGTCAGACGGTGGAGACGGCGCAGCGCCAGGCCGAGGACATCGTGGCGGACGCGAACGCCAAGGCGGATCGTATCCGCAGCGAATCGGAGCGCGAGCTGGCGGCGCTGACGAACCGTCGCGACTCGATCAACGCCCAGCTGACCAACGTCCGCGAGATGCTGGCCACGCTGACCGGTGCGGCCGTGGCCGCGGCCGGTTCCCCGGCGGACGACGAGCCGGCCTCGCGCGGCGTCCCGGCGCAGCAGACCCGCTAGTCGGCACGGACACGGGGCCCCATCGGGTCCCCCCGAGCCACCGAGGGCCCCGTGGAGCCCACGCGTGCACGCCCGACGGCCGTGCGCGCGCGGGCCCGGCGGGGCCCTTCGGGTCTCCCCTCCGCGGCGGAAGAGGGCCGTGTCATTCCGGTGGCGGGGGGCTTCGCGCACCCGTAGCGTGGACGGGTGATCGAGCTCGAGGGTCTAACGAAACGTTTCGGTAAGAAGACGGCGGTCGACCATCTCTCCTTCCAGGTGCGCCCTGGTGTGGTGACGGGTTTTCTCGGTCCGAACGGTGCGGGCAAGTCGACCACGATGCGGATGGCGCTCGGCCTGGACCATCCGACCAGCGGGACGGTCCGTATCGACGGCAGGCACTACCGGGAGCTCGACGAGCCACTGAAGTACATCGGCGCGCTGCTGGAGGCGCGGGGGCTGCACGGCGGGCGCACGGCGTACCACAACCTGCTCTGCCTGGCGCAGTCGAACCGCATTCCGGAGCGACGGGTCTCCGAGGTGCTGGAGCTTGTGGGGCTCGCGGCCGTGGCCAAGAAGAAACCGAAAGGTTTTTCGATGGGTATGGGGCAGCGACTGGGAATCGCCGCCGCCCTCCTGGGTGATCCGCAAATCCTGATGTTCGACGAACCCGTCAATGGTCTGGACCCCGAGGGAATTCACTGGATCCGCAATCTGATGAAGACGCTGGCCGCCGAAGGGCGGACGATCTTCGTTTCCAGTCACCTGATGAGCGAAATGGCCCTGACCGCCGACCACTTGATCGTGATCGGGCAGGGGAGGCTTCTCGCGGACACGTCGATGGCGGATTTCATCCACCAGAACTCGCGCAGTTATGTACGGCTGCGCTCCCCGCAGCGGGAACAGGTGCGTGACGCGCTCCACGACGCAGGCCTCACGGCGGTCGAGGCCGTCGACGGCACTCTGGAGGTCGACGGCGCGACGACCGAACAGGTCGGTGAGCTGGCGTCCCGCCACGGGATCACGCTGCACGAGCTGAGCGCCCAGCGGGCCTCCCTCGAAGAGGCGTTCATGCAGATGACGGCGGCGGCGGTCGAGTACCACGCACACCCGGCCGCCGGGCCGCAGTGGTCGAAGGAGGTCTGACGATGGCGTCGGCACCCGCGGTCCTCCGGTCGGAGTGGACCAAGATCCGTACGGTCTCCTCGACGGTCTGGACACTGGCCAGCGCGCTGGTCGTCACCGTCGCGATGGGCGCGGCTCTGTCCGCCCTGGTGCGCGAGACGTTCGACGAGATGCCCGCCGTCGAGCAGGCCACCTTCGACGCGACCGTGGTCAGCTTCTCCGGCATGCTGCTGGGCCAGCTGGCGATGGTGGTGTTCGGCGTGCTGGTGGTCGGCACGGAGTACAGCACCGGCATGATCCGTACGTCGCTGGCCGCCGTACCGCAGCGGGCGGCCTTCCTCTTCAGCAAGATCGCGGTGGCCGGGGTGCTGGCCCTGGTCGTCGGCCTGGTGACCAGCTTCCTCTCCTTCTTCCTCGGCCAGGCCCTGCTGGGCGAGCACCGCACGAGCATCGGCGAGGAGAACGTCCTGCGCGCGGTGATCGGCGGCGGCCTCTACATGGGCCTGATGGCCGTGTTCTCCATGGGCGTGGCCGCGATGCTGCGCTCGACGGTGCTGTCACTGGGCATCCTGGTGCCGTTCTTCTTCCTCATCTCCCAGATCCTCTCGGCCGTGCCGGAGGCGAAGGAGGTAGCCGAGTACTTCCCGGACCAGGCGGGGTCCACGATCATGCAAGTGGTCCCGGGCGCCCTCGGCAGCGATCCGGCGCCGTACAGCCCCTGGGGCGGCATGGGAATCATGGCGCTGTGGGTGGCGGCGGCCCTCGTCGGCGGGTACGTGGTGCTGAAGCGGCGGGACGCCTAGCACGTCCTCCGGCCGTACGGGGCGGCTCCCTTGCCTCGGCAGCCGGAGACGAAGCCGCAGCCGAAGGCCGGGAGCGAACGCGCCGACCTCGTCCGCTTCCAGCTCGACGACCGGTCACAGGCCGGCTTCTCGGCCGTCTGGGTCGAGTGGACGATCAAGAACAGCAGCAGCGAGAAGTCCGACTGCACATGGAGCCGGGAGGCGGTCAGGGCCGACGGCACCCGCGTGGCGAACAGCACGGAGTTCGTGACGGACGTACAGCCCGGCCAGACCGCGACGGGAGAGAGTCTCACGACCCTCAGGAACGCGGAGGACGTGAAGCTCAACATCACCAGCTTCGACCGCACTGCCGGTTACTGACCCGGCAGCACGGGCCACCTTTGACGGCATAGGTGGAACCGTCAAGGGGCGGATACCCTCTTACCTCTTACGGGGGCCCTGCGTGATCGTGCCGCAGGCCCGACGACGTACGACCTGTCGATGGGGCTGGAGAATGATCGAGGCAGTCGGCCTGACGAAGCGCTATGGCGCCAAGACGGCCGTGTACAACCTTTCCTTCCAGGTGAGGCCAGGGACCGTGACCGGCTTCCTGGGACCGAACGGCTCCGGCAAGTCGACGACGATGCGCATGATCCTCGGGCTGGACCAGCCGACGTCGGGCCATGTGACGATCGGCGGCCACCCCTTCCGGCAGCTGCCGAACGCGCCGCGGCAGGTGGGGGCCCTGCTCGACGCCAAGGCCGTGCACGGCGGGCGCAGCGCGCGCAACCACCTGCTGTCGCTGGCCCAGCTCGCCGGCATCCCGGCGCGCCGGGTGGACGAGGTGCTCGGAGTCGTCGGCCTGCAGGCCGTGGCGCGCAAGCGGTCCAACGGGTTCTCGCTCGGCATGGGGCAGCGGCTCGGTATCGCGGCCGCACTGCTCGGCGACCCGCAGGTACTGCTGTTCGACGAGCCGGTCAACGGCCTGGACCCCGAGGGCATCCTCTGGGTGCGCAACCTGATGAAGGCGCTCGCCGCCGAGGGCCGGACCGTCTTCGTCTCTTCACACCTCATGAGCGAGATGGCCCTGACCGCCGAGCACCTGATCGTCATCGGCCGCGGTCAGCTGCTCGCCGACATGAGCGTCAAGGACTTCATCTCGGCCAACTCCGCGGACTTCGCCCGGGTGCGTACGCCGCAGACCGAGCCGGCGCAGCGGGAGAAGCTGATGGGCGTGCTCGCCGAGGCCGGCGGGCAGGTCCTGTCGGAGCCGGACGGCGCCCTGCGGGTGACCGGGCTGCCGCTGCCGCGCATCAGCGACCTGGCGCACGACGCCGACGTACGCCTGTGGGAACTGTCGCCGCACCAGGCCTCGCTGGAGGAGGCGTACATGCGCCTGACCCAGGGCGCCGTGGACTACCGCTCGACGACCGACCAGCGCGCCGGGCTGATGCAGCAGCCGGATCCGATGGGCTACGCGCCGCCGCAGCAGCCGGTCGTCCCCGAGGTGCCGCAGCAGGGCTGGTACGCCCCGCCGCCGCCCGGACAGAACCCGTACGCGGACGGACAGCACCCCGCGCCCGGCGCCGCCCCGGCCGTGCCCCCCACCGCTCCGGCCCCCGCGCCCGCCCCCGCAGACCTGAGCAAGAGCGAGGACGCCCGATGACCACCGCCCCCTACCAGCAGCAGTACACCTCGCCCATCCCGGTGCGCCGCGCTCACCTCGGGGACGCGCTCGCCTCCGAGTGGACCAAGATCCGTTCCGTGCGTTCCACGATGTGGACGCTCGGCGTCATGATCCTGCTCATGGTCGGCGTCGGGCTGCTCAGCATCGTGGCGATCAACGCGACCGACACGGACATGAGCGGGGAGTCCGTCCTCAGCCTGGGCTTCAACGGTGTGCTCCTCGGCAGCATCTGCGTGGTCACCCTCGGCGTGCTGACCATCTCCTCCGAGTACGGCACCGGCATGATCCGTACCACGCTGACCGCGTGCCCCAGCCGCAGCCGCGTGCTGGCGGCCAAGGCCATCGTCTTCTTCCTGCTCACCCTCGTCGTCACGGCGATCACCGCCGCCCTGGTCGCAGCCATGCAGGCCACCATGATCGATTCCGGCACCGCCACCGGGGAGCAGTGGCTTCGCGCGACGGTCGGCGCGGGCCTGTTCACGGCGGTCCTCGGGTTGCTGGCGCTCGCCGTCGGCGGACTGGTCCGGCACTCGGCCGGTGCGATCACCATCATGATCGGTGTCATGCTGCTGCCGCTGGTGGCCGCCATGTTCATGGACGCGATGCCGAAGGTCCAGGAGTTCCTGTTCCAGTACTCGATCCCGAGCCTGCTGATCGCCTTCTACAGCGACGAGGGCCTGATCGCGGGGGGACCGCACGGCTGGATGCCGCTGTGGATCCTGTGCGGCGTGACCGCCGTCGCGCTGGCCGGAGCGTTCCTCGCGACGGAGAAGCGCGACGTCTGATGCGGCCGCCCCGCCTCAGTGGCGGGGTGCGTTACGGGACCGCTGCACCCTCGTGGTGCGGCGGTCCTTCGCGTTCCAGCAAGCCTTGTGCCAGTGCCGCCGGTCCTCCACGCCGCCGTACTCGGGCCAGGCCACCACGTGCGGCACGCTCGCCGGGATCTCCTGGTCGCAGCCCGGGCAGCGGTACCGTTTTCCGGCGGCGGGTGCGCCCCCCACATGCCGGACCGACCACTCCTCGTCCTGCCAGGACTCGGTGCGCTGGAACCCCCCGTACCTGTCGCCCGACTCGCCGCTGTTCACGTTCGGCTTCTCGCCGCCACGGGGGCGGTTGCGGCGCGGGGACACGGAACACCTCACTGTGGCGGGCGCGGACTTTTGCCCGTCCAGCCTAAGGGTCGCGACTGTGGGTACTCGCACAGCTCGGTTCGAGTTACCGGAAAATCGCAACAACCTGCCCTGGGACCGTTGCCTTTGGCACCTGCCAGACGTTGTTGCCAGTGAGGGGAGCCGCGTCGGCCGGTCAAGGAGGCATAAGGCGATGCGTGTGGGAACTTTTGTACTGGCGGCCCAGTTTCCCGGCCAGGGGCAGGGGGAGGCACTGCACCGCGCGGTGCGGTCGGCGGAGGTGGCCGAGGAGGCCGGACTGGACTCGGTATGGCTGGCCGAGCACCACTTCGTACCGTACGGCGTGTGCCCCTCGGCCGTGACGCTCGCCGCGCTGCTGCTCGGCCGGACGCGTCGCATCCGGGTCGGGACGGCCGTGAGCGTGCTGCCGACGGCCCACCCCGTGGCGCTCGCCGAGCAGACGGCGCTGCTGCACATCACCTCCGGCGGGCGGTTCACGCTGGGGGTGGGCCGGGGCGGGCCGTGGGTGGATCTGGAGGTGTTCGGCGCGGGCCTCGCGGCGTACGAGGCGGGCTTCCCCGAGTCGCTGGACCTGCTGCTGCGCTGGCTGCGCCGGCCGCGTGTCTCGGCGGACGGGCCGCGCCACCGGTTCCGCGAGGTCGCCGTCGTACCGAGGCCGCAGGAGCTGATCGACGGGGATCCCGTACCGGAGACGATCGTCGCCTGCACCTCGCCCCGGAGCGTGAAGCTCGCCGCCGAGCGGTGCCTGCCGATGCTGCTCGGGATGCACTCCGGGGACGACGAGAAGGCCGACATGGCCGCCCTGTGGCGGCGCGAGGCGCTGGCCGCCGGCCACACCCCGGACGTGGTCGCCCGGGCGGCGGGCGGCCATGTGTCGGCGGGGGTGGCGCAGATCGCGGACCGCACGGCGGACGCGGTGGAGACGCTGGTCAAGGCGATGCCCGGCTGGCTCAAACAGGGGCTGGACGCCCATGTCACCGTGGACGGCAGGCACCGCGCGATGCGCGACCCCGTCGCCTACACCGAGCTGCTGTGCCGGCTGCATCCGGTGGGGACGCCCCGAGTGGCGGCGGACCGGCTGGCGGCGACCTCGGAGCGGACGGGCATCACGCGCTTCGCGCTGCTCGTCGAGGGCTCCGGCGACGTCGCGGCCACGGAGGAGAACGTACGGCGGCTGGGAGCGGAGGTGGCGCCCCGGCTCGAATGACGCCCACCAGGCTGCCGCCCCTGCACCTGTCGCACCTCCCGCGATGCGGAGCGGCAGCACAGGGCGTCAGCAGTCGCGCAGGGTCGGCGACTGGTTCAGCAGCTGGGCTCGTACGGAGGTGAAGCGGGCGAGCCGCTCGTCGACCGAGGAGTCCAGCGGGAACACCGCGACGCGGTGGCAGTTCTGGAACGCCAGACGCACGCCGAAGTGCCGCTGGAGCGCACCCCGGATCGCATCACTCGCCAGTGCGCGCAGCAGCTGACCGCGCGCCTGCTCGTCCGGCGGCGGCGTCTGGTTGTCGGCGAACGCACCGCCGTCCACCTTCAGCTGGGCCACCAGAGAGCTGATCATCTCCCACGCGTAGGGCAGGGAGGTCCGGACGCAGTCGACGAAGTCGGCTTCGTCGACCTCGCCTCGCTCGGCCTGTTCCAACAGCGCCGGTGAGACGTCGAGCGACATGGGTTCTCCTCTCGCGACCCCGGTCACCGGGGTCTTACGGGCAGGCAAGGAGGACGCCCCCCGCACGACACGCTGCGTGCACGAGCGACAACCTCCCGCTTCCACGGTAAGCGCGCTGTCCGGACCGCACCAGGAGATTGGGTGCACAACCGGCCATGGGAGAAGGGGAGTTTAGGACCGAATCGCGCGGAAGAGCGTGTGTCTTGTAGCGTTGCCGACCATGCGTCTCGTCATCGCCCGCTGCTCCGTGGACTACGCGGGCCGGCTCACCGCCCACCTGCCCTCCGCACCCCGTCTGATCCTGGTCAAGGCAGACGGCAGCGTCTCCATCCACGCCGACGACCGGGCGTACAAACCGCTCAATTGGATGTCGCCGCCGTGCACCCTCAAAGAGGGTGATGACCGTGTTTGGACGGTCGTGAACAAAGCGGGCGAGAAACTGATCATCACGATGGAGGAAATCCTCCATGACTCGTCGCACGAGCTCGGTGTCGACCCCGGCCTCATCAAGGACGGCGTGGAAGCACACCTCCAGGAGCTGCTCGCCGACCGGATCGAGACACTGGGCGACGGGTACACCCTGATCCGCCGCGAATACCCGACCGCCATCGGGCCGGTCGACATCCTGTGCCGCGACTCGGACGGCGCGACCGTGGCCGTGGAGATCAAGCGGCGTGGCGAGATCGACGGCGTGGAGCAGCTCACCCGCTATCTGGAACTGCTGAACCGCGACCCTCACCTGGCGCCGGTGAAGGGCATCTTCGCGGCCCAGGAGATCAAGCCCCAGGCACGGGTGCTCGCGACCGACCGCGGGATCGGGTGCGTGGTGCTGGACTACGACGCGCTGCGCGGCATCCAGGACGACAAGCTGCGGCTGTTCTGAGCCCTGTTCACGCGTGTACGGCCCCGGGGCGTCGCCGCCCCGGGGCCGTCGGCACGTTTCAGGCCGCCGTGCCGGACGGCGTGGGACCACCGCTCGTGGCGGGCGCGCTCTGGGTGGCGCCGCCGGCCCCGCCGGTGGTCTCTGTGCCGCCGCTGCTGGTGCCGCCGCCGGCACCACCCGTGGTGTCCGTCCCCCCGGTGGTGTCCGTCCCCCCGGTGGTGGTGCCGCCCGTGGTGTCGGTGCCCCCGGTCGTGTCGGTACCACCGGTGGTGTCCGTCCCGCCGGTGGTGTCCGTTCCCCCGGTCGTGTCCGTTCCCCCCGTGGTCGGGGAGGAACTGCCCCCGGTCGTGGGCGAGCTGGTGCCGCCCGTGGTGGGCGAGGAGCTGCCGCCGGTCGTCGGCGAGCTGCTGCCACCGGTCGTCGGGGAGGAAGTCCCACCGGTCGTGGTGGAACTGCCGCCGGTCGTCGGGGAGCTGCTGCCGCCCGTGGTCGTGCCGCCCGTCGTGTCGGACGGGGTTCCCGACGGGGTGGTCGGGGCACCGGCGGTGCCGGTCTCGCCGGGGCCGGCCGAGGAACCCGGGGCGCCGGACGTACCGGAGCCGGAGTCCGACCCGCCCGTGCCACCGCCGTCACCGGGGTCACGCGTGGAGCCCTGCGCGGGCTCGTCCGCGTCGAGGCCCCCGTCGCCGCGGTCCTCGTTGGCCGACTGGTCCGAAGTGACCCGGCCGGAGCCGCCCTTGCCGTCCTCGCCGCCGCCCGAGGTCGCGCCCAGGGTCACCACGGTGCCCAGGACGGCCGCGAGGACGGCGCCCGCCCCCGCCGCGACCAGGTTGCGCCGGGCGCCGTTCAGGATGGTGCGCCGAGCCGTCGGTCCGGCCGCCGGGGCGGGCGGTTCCTGACGGGTGATGAGCGTCTCCGTCTTGCCGCCGGGGCCCGGCCGGGCAGCCGTCCCCGCCGGCTGCGGGACGCCCGCGGCCGCCGGGACGCCGGCGACGGCCGGGACGCCCCCGGTCGGGGACGCCGACTCCTCGTACCGCGCCGCGGGCACCTCCTCGCCCGCCGCCGTCCGGCCACCGAGCAGCGGCCCGCGCTCGCGGTCCGCGACCAGGGCCAGGGCGCGCCGGCCGGCCACCGTGCCGCGCTTGTCGGCGAGGGCGCCACGCATGGCGATGGACGCCTCCAGCTCGGCGCGGGCCCGGTCCAGGTTCCCGGCGCACAGCGCGAGCACACCCAACTCGTGGTGGAAGTAGGCCTCCTCGGCCACCTCCCCCGCGTGCCGCGCCGCCTCGGCGCCGGTCCGCAACGCCCGCTCCCAGGCACCCCAGTGCAGCCCGGCCGCGAACGCGGGCGCCGCACTGCGGGCCAGGACGACCGCCACGTCGGCATACCCCTCCTCTTCCTCGTCGGAGGAGGAATCGGCGGCCGCCGAGGTCCCCGAGCCACCGAAGACGGCCGGGGTTCCCGAGGTGCCCGAGGCGCCGGGCGCACCCGTACCGGTGTCCGCGGCGGCCTTCACCAGCGCCGTCATCGCGGCCAGTACGGCGTCCGCCTCGGTGACCGCCCGCTCCGGGCTGACCGACGGGTGGCCGACCCACCAGGCGTAGTGCTGGGCGGCGGTGAGGGCGCGGTCGGCGGCGCCCTCGTCGTATCCCTCGGCGACGAGTTGCGCCATGACCCCGGCGGCGAGCCGGTAGCGGGTGCCCACCGGGGTGAGCAGTCCGCAGCGCAGCAGCTCACCGAGGGCGGAGTCCGCGTGGGTGTCGTTGACGAGCGCCGGCAGGTGCGCCTGGTGCGGCACCTCCCCGCCGAGCGCGACGGCGAAGCGCAGCGTCTCGCGGGCGGACTCCGAGAGCCGGGAGGCGAGCAGCGGTGCGGGCGCCGCGCCGTCGCCGAGGGAGGGCAGGGGTGCCTCGCGGCCGTCGGCGAAGACGTTGTCCTCGTCGTCGTCGGTGGGGCCGGCACGCAGCTCGTCGCGCTGCCGCAGCAGGGCGCCGGCCTGGACGAACCGCAGGGGCAGGCCCTCGGACTCGAACCAGAGGTCGCCGGCCCAGTTGGCCTCGTCGTCGGTGAGCGGCCGGTCGACGCCGCGCTCCAGCAGCTCCAGCGCGGAACTGCGGTCCAGCCCGGAAAGGAACACCTCTTCGAGGTGGGAGTCGGCGGACGGTGCGGCGACGTCGGGCGTGGCGGCGAGCAGGAACGCGCATTCGGGGGTGGCGTCGAGGAACTCGTCCAGCGCGGCACCGCCGAACTCCAGGTCGTCCAGGACCACAACCGCGCCGATGCCGTGGACGGCGGCCAGCAGCCCGGCGCGGTCGGGGCGGTGGGCCGGCGAGTGGTGGACGGTGGCGAACAGTTCGTACAGCAGCTCGGTGGGCGTGCGGTGGTGGCCGGAGAGCCGCACGACACCGTCGGGCGCGAGGTCCGCGCAGTCGGACGCGACGGCGTCGAGCAGCGCGGTGCGTCCGGAGCCCGCCGGTCCGGTGAGCCGTACGGAGCGGCCGCGGGACAGCAGCCGGACCAGCCGTTCGCGCTTCTCCTGGCGCTCCAGGAGCGGCAGCGGCGGGGCGGCGGGACCGGGCGGTACGGGCGGGCCGGCCGTGCGGGCGAGGTCGGCGCGCTCCTCGGGGGTGTTGCGGCCGGGCGGCTCGGGCCGGCGCCCGGGCGGGCACGGTTCGATCTCGCTGCCGTCTATCGGGTTGATGGTGAGCAGGAGGTCGCCCGAGACGAGTTGGGCGGTCCGGGCAGGGCCCGGCGGTGCGCCGCCCTGCCCGAAGGCGGGTGAGGAGCCGTCGTCGCGCGTGCTGCGCGGGCGGCCGTCGCCGTCGCGGTCGTCGTGGCCGAAGTCTTCCGCTGCCCGGTTGATCGGGTCCATGGTGAAAGCCCCCAAAAGCGTGGTGCGCCGAAGCCCCTCCCGGCCTTTCTGCACGCCCGCTGTCGCTTCTGGTCCGGTGCCCGCCGGGTGGGTACGTCAATGGGCAGGCGACCGAACCCTAGACCGTCGCTCAGTATGAATGAAGAGCCGGGGTGGCACGGCGCCCAAGACGTCACGGTCTTGTGAGGATTGGGTGCCTGGTGCGGTTTACCAGGCCCGTACCGTTACACCCGGGGCAACGTTTCGGCGGCGATGCCGCCCTCGATGGCGAGGATGCGGTGCAGCCGGGTGGCCACCAGCAGGCGCTGCATCTGGGGCGGTACGCCCCGCAGCACCAGCCGGCGGCCGCAGCGGCCCGCTCGCCGGTGGGCGCCCATGATGACTCCGAGGCCCGTGGCGTCCCAGGAGTCGAGGCCGGTCAGGTCGAGCACCAGGTCGCCGGCTCCGTCGTCGACGGCCGAGTGCAGGACCGTACGGGCGTCCGCCGCGCTGCGGACGTCGAGGCGGCCCCCGACGACCAGCTCGGCGTGGTCGCCCCTGATGTGCATATGCGCTCCCCGAGAGTGCGTCGTCGTCACGTCTTTCGTCGTCACGTACTTCTATGCAACAACTGACTGCCTGACCGGCGGACCAGTTGCGCCTTGTAAGCGAACCGATACCGAATTCACCCCGAGGGGTGATGGTGAAACGGGCGATACGGCTCAGTGCTTGTAGAAGCCCTGCCCGCTCTTGCGTCCGATGTCACCGGCGTCCACCATCCGGCGCATCAGCTCCGGCGGCGCGAACTTCTCGTCCTGGGACTCGGTGTAGATGTTGCTGGTGGCGTGGAGGAGGATGTCGACGCCCGTCAGGTCGGCGGTCGCCAGCGGGCCCATCGCGTGGCCGAAGCCCAGCTTGCAGGCGACGTCGATGTCCTCGGCGGAGGCGACGCCCGATTCGTACAGCTTCGCCGCTTCGACGACGAGGGCGGAGATGAGACGGGTCGTCACAAACCCGGCGACGTCGCGGTTGACGACGATGCAGGTCTTGCCGACGGACTCGGCGAACTCGCGCGCGGCGGCGAGGGTTTCGTCGCTCGTCTTGTAGCCGCGGACCAGTTCGCACAGCTGCATCATCGGGACGGGCGAGAAGAAGTGGGTGCCGACGACGCGCTCCGGGCGCTCCGTCACGGCCGCGATCTTGGTGATCGGGATGGCGGAGGTGTTGGAGGCGAGGACGGCGTCGTCGCGGACGATCTTGTCGAGCGTCCGGAAGATCTCGTGCTTGACCTCGAGCTTCTCGAAGACGGCCTCGACGACGATGTCGGCGTCGGCGGCCGCGTCCAGGTCGGTGGTCGTGGTGATGCGGGCCAGGGCCGCCTCGGCGTCGGCGGCTTCGAGCTTGCCCTTGGTGACGAACTTGTCGTACGAGGCCTTGATGCCGTCGGTGCCACGGGTCAGGGCCGCGTCGGTGACGTCGCGCAGCACGACCTCCCAGCCCGCCTGGGCCGAGACCTGCGCGATTCCGGATCCCATGAGTCCGGCCCCGATGACGGCGAGCTTCCTGGCCACGATCTTCCCCTTAACACCCGTTTACGTATCGGCTCTTCGCGGAGGTTAGCGGGCGCGCGGGGCCGTGTGGCGCCGAAGAGATGCGCGTCACGTCTCAGATGACGGACATCACACCGATACGGGTGGCCGCGTGAGCCCGAGCCACCGTCAGGAGGCCGTGAGCCGGGTCACTCGGGCGGCCGTACCGCGTACTCCAGCACCTTGCGCCCCATCAGTTCCTCCATCTCGTCGAGGAGGCCGAGAGCTTCGCGGGCGACCTCGCCGATGTCGCGCCGCTTGACCATCTCGGTGCCGATCCAGGCCAGGAGCGTGCCGTGGATCCAGGAGAGCTGTCCGGCGACGAGGGTGGGCATGGGGTCGTCGTCCGCGGCGGCCGTCTCCTCGGCGAGGGTGGCGGTCAGGTCGGCGAGCGCTTCCTGCTGGATGGCCCAGAGGCGGGAGCGCAGGGCGGGGGCCTCGGTGATGACGCGCATGAAGTCGGCCCAGCCGGCGAAGAGGCCGATGGTGGGCGACTGGCCGACGACGGCGGCGCGCAGTTCGCGCAGGACGGCGTCGGCGGCGGATTCGCCGGGGCGGCGGCCGCGAACGTAGCGGGAGAGCCGGTCGATGACGTCCTCACCCCGGTCGAGGAAGAGGTCCTCCTTGGCGGGGAAGTAGTTGTAGACGGTGTTGACGGAGACGTCGGCGGCCTTGGCGATCTCGGCGATGGTCACGGCGTCGAAGCCGCGCTCCAGGAACAGGCCCGTGGCCACGTCGGAGATGTGCTGCCTGGTCTGCCGCTTCTTGCGCTCTCTCAGTCCCTCGGTCGTCGCCATGCTCCCATCCTAGCTTTCCTGGACCCACTGAAAACTTGGGACCGTTGCAAATTTTAAGCGACTCTGTTTTTCTGGGGTCATGCCCATCATCAGTACGGCCGGACTGGCCCATACCTTCCGCACCCGTAACGGCCCCGTCGAAGCCGTCCGCGGCATCGACCTGACCGTGTCGCCCGGCGAGATCCTCGGCTTCCTCGGACCCAACGGGGCCGGGAAGACCACCACGCTGCGCATGCTCACCACGCTCCTCCCGCCGACCGGCGGCGCCGCCACGGTCGCCGGCTGCGACCTGGTCGCCGACCCCGTCGGCGTACGGCGGAGGATCGGGTACGTCGCCCAGTCCGGCGGCGTCGATCCCGGCGTCTCCGTACGCGAGGAGCTGGTCACCCAGGGCAGGCTCTACCGCCTCTCCAAGGCCGAGGCGACCAGCCGCGCGGACGAGCTGGCACGCGAACTGGACCTGACCGAGCTGCTGGACCGCCCCTGCGCGGCGCTCTCCGGGGGACAGCGGCGGCGGCTGGACATCGCGATGGGCCTCACACACCGCCCCGAGGTGCTCTTCCTGGACGAGCCGACCACCGGCCTCGACCCCGGCAGCCGCGCCGACCTGTGGCGGCTGGTGCGGCGACTGCGCGACACCTACGGCACGACCGTCTTCCTCACCACCCACTACCTCGACGAGGCCGACGAGCTGTCGGACCGGCTCGTCGTCGTCGACAAGGGCACCGTCGTCGCCGAGGGCACGCCGGCCGCGCTCAAGGAGCGGTACGCCGGATCGGCCGACGCGTCGCTGCGGGACACGTTCCTCGCCATCACCGGACGGGGACCGGCGCCCGCCGACCCCACGCCCATCGCCGTCTAGGAGACCCGGATGCTGTTGCACGACACCGCACTCGTCTTCGGGCGGTACGCCCGCCAGACGCTGCGCTCCACGTTCCAGTTGCTCTTCGGCGTCCTGATGCCGCTGCTGTACCTGCTCTTCTTCGGCCCGCTGCTCACCGACCTGCCACTCGGCACCCAGGGCGACTCCTGGCAGATCCTCGTGCCCGGACTGCTGCTCCAGCTCGGTCTCTTCGGCGCCTCGTTCGCGGGCTTCGCGATCATCATCGAGAAGCAGATGGGGGTCGTCGAACGGATGCGGGTCACCCCGGTCAGCCGGCTGGCGCTGCTGCTCGGCCGGGTCCTGCGGGACGCCGCGGTCTTCGTCCTCCAGGCGGTACTGCTGGTCCTGGCGGCCGTGGCGATGGGACTGCGGGCGCCGCTGGGCGGGATCCTGATCGGGTTCGCCTTCGTCGCCGTCCTGACGGTCGCGCTGGCCTCGCTGTCGTACGCGCTGGCGTTGAAGGTGTCGAAGCCGCAGGAGTTCGGGCCGGTCATCAACGCCGTGAGCATGCCGTCGATGCTGCTGTCGGGCCTGATGCTGCCGATGGCCCTGGCCCCTGTCTGGCTCGACGTCCTCTCGCGCCTCATGCCCTTCCGCTACATGGTCGACGCGGTGCGGGCGGCGTACGTGGGCGACTACGCGAGCGCCGCGATGCTGTACGGCGTGCTGGTCGCGGCGGGTTTCGCGGCGCTGGCCGTGACGGTGGGCACAGGAGTGTTCCGGAAGGCCGGGGCGTAACTACTCTGGCCGCATGGTCAATCTGACGCGCATCTACACCCGCACCGGCGACAAGGGCACGACGGCACTCGGCGACATGAGCCGCACGGCCAAGACGGACCTGCGGATCGCGGCGTACGCCGACGCCAACGAGGCCAACGCGGTCATCGGCACCGCGATCGCGCTGGGCAGCCTCGACGAGGAGGTCGTCAAGGTCCTCGTCCGCGTCCAGAACGACCTGTTCGACGTGGGCGCGGACCTGTCGACCCCGGTCGTCGAGGACCCGAAGTACCCGCCGCTGCGGGTGGAGCAGTCCTACATCGACAAGCTGGAGGCGGACTGCGACCGGTTCCTGGAGGACCTGGAGAAGCTGCGCTCCTTCATCCTCCCGGGCGGCACCCCGGGCGCGGCCCTGCTGCACCAGGCGTGCACGGTCGTCCGCCGAGCCGAGCGCTCCACGTGGGCCGCGCTGGAGGTCCACGGCGAGACGATGAACGCCCTGACGGCCACCTACCTCAACCGCCTCTCCGACCTGCTGTTCATCCTGGCCCGGACGGCCAACAAGCAGGTCGGCGACGTCCTGTGGGTCCCCGGCGGGGAACGCTGACACCAAGGCGGCCACGCCCCCTGCCGGGGGTCCGGGGGTCGCCCCCCGGGAAACACAGCATCCTGGCGCGGACGGCCAACGAGCAGGTCGGCGACGTCCTGCGGGTCCCCGGCGGGGAGCGCTGAGCCGGGCAGGGCGCTAGCGGCGTTCCACGCGGACCGGTTCGCGGGGTCCGGGGTCCGGCTCCGGGGCCTTCCTCGGCCAGATCGCGTACGAGAGGGCGACCAGGCCGTGGAGGCCGGCCGTCCGCCATGCCGCGCCCATCCAGCTCCGCAGCGAACTGGTCCGGCTCGCGTCGCCCACGTACAGGATCGCCAGCCACAGCAGGACCGTGGCGACCGCCGCTCCGACCAGCGTGCCCAGCCAGACGCGGCCCTCGTGGCGGGCGCGGGCCATGCCGTAGCGGGGCGGCCCGACCGGACGCGGGGCGCCTGCGAGGCGGTGGGCGGCGTGGCCGTCGAGCCACTTCACGGTGCGGTGGCCGTGGCCGACTGTGTAGCCGATGTACAGCGCGGCCAGCCCGTGCTTCCAGCTCGGCTCGGCGCCGCTCTTGAGGTCCATCGCGGTGACGACCAGCAGGACGACCTCCAGCAGCGGTTCGCACAGGAGCAGCGCCGCGCCCGTACGGGGCATCTTCAGCAGATAGCGGACGGCCAGTCCGGTGACCAGCAGCACCCAGAACCCGACCTCACAGATCACGATGAGCGTGACGACCACGGCGCTCTCCCTCCGGTACCGCTCCAGCCTTCCGGCCGCCGTGCGCCGATTCGTCGTCGCCGGTGACGAATCGGTACTGCATCTTTCGATGTAGTCGACGCTCCGACCGCACGCGGAGGCCCGGGCGGCGCGCGGCGTGTTGGATGGACGGGTGAGACTTCCCCGTACGCATCGCGACGACGTGCTGATCGCCGCCGCCGGACTGGCCTGCGGGCTGCTGCTGTGGTCGTTCGGGCTGTACACGCGGGGCAGGGCCGCCGGAGGGCTGCCCGGGGGCCTGCTGGTACTGGTCCCGCTCGTCGCGATGACCGCGCTGGCGCTGGTCCGCCGGACCCTGCCGCGCACGGCGCTGCTCATGGGCACGGTCGCGGTCGTCGCGGACCAGTTCACCCGGGGCAACATCATGACGGTCGTGATGTTCGCCGACATCGTGTACGCGGCCGTGGTGTACGGGACACCCGCCTCCGCCCGGCGCATCCCGGTCACCACCGGGCTGATCACGATCCTGGTGACGCTCGGGTTCCTGGCCTGGTTCCGTGACCCCGAGGCGCTGCTGATCGGTGTGCTCACGGCGCTGATCACGTTCTTCCCCGCCCTCACCGGCGCGGTGGTCCGCAACCACCGACAGGCCGCCGACACGGCCCGGCTGCGGGCGGAGCAGACCGCGCTGCTGGCCGAGATGGACCGCCGTGAGGCGGTGATCGCCGAGCGGTCGCGGATGGCGCGCGAGTTGCACGACATGGTGGCCAACCACCTGTCCGCGATCGCCATCCACTCCACCGCCGCGCTCTCCCTCGACGATCCCAAGACCTCCCGCGACGCGCTGGGCGTCATCCGGGAGAACAGCGTCGACGGCCTGGCCGAGATGCGCCGGCTGATCGGTCTGCTGCGCGACACGAGCGGCCACGACGAGCCCGCCGCCGCGCCGACCCTCGACGGCCTGGACGCCCTCGTACGCCAGGCCGGGGCGAACGGCGCCGCGAGCGGCCTGACCTTCCGGCTGGTCGACGACCGGGCGCCGGACGCCGAGCCGCTTCCCGCGCCCGTCGAGCTCGCCGCGTACCGCATCGTGCAGGAGTCGCTGACCAACACGCTCAAGCACGCGGACGCCGGTGAGGTGACTGTCACGCTGCACTCCGCCGACCACGCCCTGACCGTCCAGGTGACCAGCCCCTTCGGTACCCGGCCGGGCCCGCGGGTGCCTGGTTCGGGGGCGGGCCTGGTGGGGATGCGGGAGCGGATCGCGCTGCTGGGCGGCGTGTTCGAGGCGGGTCCGGTCGAGAACCAGGGCGAGAAGATCTGGCGGGTACGGGCGGAGCTGCCCGTGGCGGCGGACGACAAGGAGCCATCGGCATGACCGGAACCCCTCGTGTACGCGTACTCGTGGCCGAGGACCAGGGCGCGGTGCGCGCCGGGCTGGTCCTGATCCTGGGCAGCGCGCCCGACATCGAGGTGGTGGGCGAGGCGGGGGACGGCGAGGAGGCGGTGCGGCTGACGCGTGAGCTCCGGCCCGACCTGGTGCTGATGGACATTCAGATGCCGCGCCTCGACGGGGTGTCGGCGACTCGGCAGGTGGTGGGCGAGTCCCTCGCCGACGTGCTGGTCCTGACGACGTTCGATCTGGACGAGTACGTCTTCGGGGCCCTGCGCGCCGGGGCGGCCGGGTTCCTGCTGAAGAACACGGACGCGAAGGACCTGATCGAGGCGGTACGGACGGTGGCGCGCGGCGAGGGTCTGATCGCCCCGGCGGTGACGCGCCGGCTGATCGCCGAGTTCGCGGCGCCGACGAGGCCGGTACGGGGGGAGAACGCGCCTGATCCGGCGGTGCTCGACGTGCTGACCCGGCGGGAGCGGGAGGTCCTGTCGTGCCTGGGCGAGGGGCTGTCGAACGCGGAGATCGCGGTACGTCTTCAGATGGCGGAGGCGACGGTGAAGACCCATGTGAGCCGGCTGCTGGGGAAGCTGGAGCTGCGCAGCAGGGTGCAAGCGGCGGTGCTGGCTCAGGAGTTGGGAGTTTGACACAAGCGGAAACACCTATGGTCTGGACCTATTGACGATTGGTCCAGACCTTCCTACGCTCACGGGCGCGCACCTTTCACGGACCCCCACCGTTGTCCGTTCGCACCTTGAGGAGCACCGTTGAGCACTCAAGCACTTCCGCGCAGAACGAGGTTCCGGGCCAGAGCCACGGCCGGACTGACCGCCCTTCTGCTCCCGCTGGCCGCCATGGTCGGCCTCGCCTCCCCCGCCCAGGCCGCCACCTCGGCGACCGCGACGTACACCAAGGTCTCCGACTGGGGCTCCGGTTTCGAGGGCAAGTGGACGGTGAAGAACACCGGCACCACTTCGCTGTCCTCCTGGACCGTCGAATGGGACTTCCCCTCCGGTACGTCGGTCACCTCCGCCTGGGACGCCACCGTCACCAGCAGCGGCACCCACTGGACCGCCAAGAACGTCGGCTGGAACGGCACTCTCGCCCCCGGCGCCTCCGTCTCCTTCGGGTTCAACGGCACCGGCACCGGATCCCCCTCCGGCTGCAAGCTCAACGGCGGATCGTGCGACGGCGGCCCCACCGTCCCCGGTGACAACCCGCCCTCCGCCCCGGGCACCCCCAGCGCCTCCGAGATCACCAACACGTCGGTGAAGCTCACCTGGACCGCCGCCACCGACGACAAGGGCGTCAAGAACTACGACGTGCTGCGCGACGGCGTCAAGGTCGCCACGGTGACGGGCCTGACGTACACCAACACCGGCCTGACGGCCGGGACCGACTACTCGTACGCCGTCCAGGCGCGGGACACCGCCGACCAGACCGGACCGGTCAGCGGCTCCCGAGCCGTGCGCACCACCGGTGGCGGCACCGACCCCGGCCCCGGACCGGGCCCCGGCGCCAAGGTGAACCTCGGCTACTTCACCAACTGGGGCGTCTACGGGCGCAACTACCACGTCAAGAACCTGGTGACCTCCGGTTCGGCGTCCAAGATCACGCACATCAACTACGCCTTCGGCAACGTCCAGAACGGCAAGTGCACCATCGGTGACGCCTTCGCCGACTACGACAAGGCCTACACCGCCGACCAGTCCGTCGACGGCAAGGCCGACACCTGGGACCAGCCGCTGCGCGGCAACTTCAACCAGCTGCGCAAGCTCAAGGCCCAGTACCCGCACATCAAGGTGCTGTGGTCGTTCGGCGGCTGGACCTGGTCCGGCGGCTTCGGCCAGGCCGTGCAGAACCCGGCCGCCTTCGCCCAGTCCTGCTACGACCTCGTCGAGGACCCGCGCTGGGCGGACGTCTTCGACGGCATCGACCTGGACTGGGAGTACCCCAACGCCTGCGGCCTGTCCTGCGACACCAGCGGTCCCGCCGCCTTCACGAACATGATGAAGGCCATGCGCGCCAAGTTCGGCGCGGGCAACCTGGTCACCGCCGCCGTCACCGCGGACGCCTCCCCCGGCGGCAAGATCGACGCGGCCGACTACGGCGGTGCCGCGCAGTACATCGACTGGTACAACGTGATGACGTACGACTTCTTCGGCGCCTGGGCGGCGAAGGGCCCGACGGCCCCGCACTCCCCGCTGACCTCGTACCCGGGCATCCCGCAGGCGGGCTTCAACTCCGCCGAGGCGATCGCCAAGTTCAAGGCCAAGGGCGTCCCGTCCGCCAAGCTGCTCCTCGGCATCGGCTTCTACGGCCGCGGCTGGACCGGCGTGACGCAGAAGGAGCCCGGCGGCACCGCCACGGGCCCGGCGCAGGGCACGTACGAGCAGGGCATCGAGGACTACAAGGTCCTCAAGAACACTTGCCCCGCCAACGGCACCGTCGCGGGAACCGCGTACGCGCACTGCGGCACCAACTGGTGGAGCTACGACACCCCGGCCACCGTCACGTCCAAGATGGGCTGGGCGAAGAACCAGGGCCTGGGCGGCGCGTTCTTCTGGGAGTTCAGCGGTGACACGGCCAACGGCGAACTGGTCAGCGCCATCAGCAACGGGCTGAAGTAGTCACCCCCGGCGGGGCCGGTACTAGGGTGCCGTCCCCGCCGTACCCCACTTCGTGCCGCACCACCCGGCACTGATCACCCAGCACGGCGACCGCTGCCCGGTAGCCGTCACCCGCGTCGACATCGTGGAGCCGCACCGGCGGGTGCGGCTCCACCCGCTTGCGCCACTCCAGCAGCGCGGCCGGAGCGTCCGGAGCGCTCACCGTGAGCAGCGCCGGCTCCACCGTCAGCCCGTCCCCGGTCGCCTTGAGCACCGCTTCCTTCCGCGCCCAGTAGCGGATGAAACCCCGCGTCCGCTCCTCCGCCGGCAACCCCTCCAGCGCGGCGCGCTCCGCCTCCGCGAGGACGACCGGCGCCAGGTCCGCCACCCTGCCCTCGCCGCCGACCTCCTCGATGTCGACACCGACCGGCCCGGCCAGCGACAGCGCGACCGCCACCCGGTCCCCCGAGTGCGACAGCGACAGCTCCAGCGCGGAATCCGCCACACCCGGCTTCCCGTGCGGCTCCGGCCGGTCGCAGTGCCGGCACTCCTGGGTGAACCGCACCTCGCGCGGACCGACCCCGAGCTGCGCCGCGACGACCTCGCGCGCCAAGGCGTGAGCGGTCAGGTACAGCGCGCGATCCGTCTCCCGGACGAAGGCGTCATGCCGCGCCCGCTCACGGGCGTCGAGCAGTTCCAGCAGCGACGGCGACGGTACGCGGACGGCGTCGGCGATCCACACATGGCACTGGCCCGCCCCCACCCGGGGTATGTCCGGGCTCACGCCACATTGACCCTCTGCCCGGGAGGCGCCGCCTCCAGCCAGGCGAGGAAACCGGTGAGCGCGTCCTCGCTCATCGCCAGCTCCACATGGCGCCCGTGGTGCAGACAGCCCAGCACCACCGAGTCGGAAAGGAGCGCCAGCTCCTCCTCGCCCTCGGGCATCCGGCGCGCCAGCACCTCGATGCCGGAGCGCTCCAGGACGCGGCGCGGGCGGGGGGCGTACGAGAAGACACGGAACCAGGCGACCCGGTCACCGCTGTAGCGGGCGACGCCGTACACCCACCCCTTGCCGGAAACGTCACCCTCGTCCGGCACGTTCCAGCGCAGGCTGCAGTCGAAGGTGCCGCCGGAACGCTGGATCAGCCGCCGGCGCAGTCCGAACACGAAGAGCCCGATCACCACCAGTGCGACGACCAGGGCGCTCACCAGCAGAGCGAGGAACATCTCCACCGACCTCCTCGCATCGTTCGTTCAGCGAATTCAACCTGCACCTGCATCGACCTCAGCCGCGGCACGGTCTGGATGATTCCAGACCGGGCCGCGGCTGAGGGCACAACTGTCGGCGCGGTGCGCTTAGTGCACCGCTACCGCGCGCAGCCGGACCTCGGCGCGCCGCTCGGCGGCGGCGTCCGACTCGGCCTTCGCGCGCTCCAGCGCACGCTCGGCGCGCTGGGGGTCGATCTCGTCCGCCAGCTCGGCGATCTCGGCGAGCAGCGACAGCTTGTTGTCCGCGAACGTGATGAAACCGCCGTGCACAGCGGCGACGACAGTCCCGCCCTCACTCGTACGGATGGTCACCGGGCCCGACTCCAGCACACCGAGCAGCGGCTGGTGGCCGGGCATGACGCCGATGTCGCCGGACGTGGTGCGCGCGATGACCAGGGTGGCCTCGCCGGACCAGACACTCCGGTCCGCGGCGACCAGCTCGACGTGCAGCTCAGCAGCCAAGGGTGGCTCCTCGGGTCACCACCCGGCGTGTGCCGGGTGTTGGGTCATAAGTCTAGTAGGGCGCCCGACGCGGAAGACGCCGGGCCCCTCGGTCAAACAGAGGCGTACGAAGGGGGGCGGGACGCGCCCGCCCCCCTCACGAGTCACGGGACTCAGGAGACGCCGAGCTCCTTGGCGTTCTTCTTGAGGTCCTCAAGACCACCGCACATGAAGAAGGCCTGCTCGGGGAAGTGGTCGTACTCACCGTCGCAGATCGCGTTGAACGCGGCGATCGACTCGTCGAGCGGCACGTCCGAGCCGTCCACGCCGGTGAACTGCTTGGCGGCGTGGGTGTTCTGGGACAGGAAGCGCTCGACGCGACGGGCACGGTGGACAACGAGCTTGTCCTCCTCGCCCAGCTCGTCGATACCGAGGATCGCGATGATGTCCTGGAGGTCCTTGTACTTCTGGAGGATCCCCTTGACGCGCATGGCGGCCTCGTAGTGGTCCTGCGCGATGTAGCGCGGGTCCAGGATCCGGGAAGTGGAGTCCAGCGGGTCCACGGCCGGGTAGATGCCCTTCTCGGAGATCGGACGGGAGAGAACCGTCGTCGCGTCGAGGTGGGCGAAGGTGGTGGCCGGGGCCGGGTCGGTCAGGTCGTCCGCGGGGACGTAGATCGCCTGCATCGAGGTGATCGAGTGACCGCGCGTCGAGGTGATGCGCTCCTGCAGCTGACCCATCTCGTCGGCCAGGTTCGGCTGGTAACCCACCGCGGACGGCATACGGCCGAGCAGGGTGGACACCTCGGAGCCGGCCTGGGTGAACCGGAAGATGTTGTCGATGAAGAAGAGCACGTCCTGCTTCTGCACATCGCGGAAGTACTCCGCCATGGTCAGACCGGCCAGGGCGACGCGCAGACGGGTGCCCGGGGGCTCGTCCATCTGGCCGAAGACCAGGGCGGTCTTGTCCAGAACGCCGGACTCTTCCATCTCCGCGATGAGGTCGTTGCCCTCACGGGTGCGCTCGCCGACGCCCGCGAAGACGGAGACGCCCTCGTGGAGGTTGGCGACACGCATGATCATTTCCTGGATCAGCACGGTCTTGCCGACACCGGCACCACCGAACAGACCGATCTTTCCACCCTTGACGTACGGGGTGAGAAGGTCGACGACCTTCAGGCCGGTCTCGAACATCTCGGTCTTGGACTCGAGCTGGTCGAAGTCGGGGGCCTTGCGGTGGATCGGCCAGCGCTCACCGACGTTGGCGTTCTCCTCGGGGAGGTTCAGCACCTCACCGAGGGTGTTGAACACCTTGCCCTTGGTGAAGTCGCCGACCGGCACCGAGATGCCGACGCCCGTGTTGGTCACCGGGGCCTGGCGGACCAGGCCGTCGGTGGGCTGCATCGAGATGGTGCGGACCAGGCCGTCACCCAGGTGCTGGGCGACCTCCAGGGTCAGCGTCTTCTTCTTGCCGTCCTCGGCCGGGTCGGCAACCTCGACGTGCAGCGCGTTGTAGATCTCCGGCATCGCGTCGACGGGGAACTCCACGTCGACGACCGGGCCGATGACCCGCGCGACGCGGCCCGTCGCCGTGGCCGTCTCAACAGTGGTGGTCATTACTTGTCACTCCCCGCGGTCGCGTCGGCCAGGGCGCTCGCGCCACCGACGATCTCGCTGATTTCCTGGGTGATTTCGGCCTGGCGGGCCGCGTTGGCAAGCCGGGAGAGGCTGTTGATCAGGTCTCCGGCGTTGTCGGTCGCCGACTTCATCGCGCGGCGGCGGGCAGCGTGCTCGGAAGCGGCGGCCTGCAGCAGTGCGTTGTAGATGCGGCTCTCGACGTACCGCGGCAGCAGGGCGTCGAGGACGTCCTCGGCCGACGGCTCGAAGTCGAACAGCGGAAGGATCTCGCCCTTGGTCCCCGTCTCCTCCGCAGCCTTGTCCAGGCTGAGCGGGAGCATCCGGTTCTGCACGGGCGTCTGCGTCATCATCGACACGAATTCCGTGAAGACGATGTGCAGCTCGTCGACCCCGCCCTCGGTCGTCTCCTTGGTGACGGCCTCGATGAGCGGTGCGGCGACCTGCTTGGCGTCCGCGTAGCTCGGGCTGTCGGTGAAGCCGGTCCACGACTCCGCGACCTTGCGCTCGCGGAAGCCGTAGTAGGCGACACCCTTGCGGCCGACGATGTACGTGTCGACCTCCTTGCCCTCGCCCCGCAGCCGCGCGGTGAGCTGGTCCGCGGCCTTGATGGCGTTGGACGAGTAGCCGCCGGCCAGACCACGGTCGCTCGTGATGAGCAGGACCGCGGCCCGGGTCGGGTTGTCCGTCTCGGTGGTCAGCGGGTGCTTGGTGTTCGACCCGGTGGCCACCGCGGTGACCGCGCGGATGAGCTCGGTCGCGTACGGCGTGGAGGCCGCCACCTTGCGCTGCGCCTTGACGATGCGCGAGGCGGCGATCATCTCCATCGCCTTGGTGATCTTCTTGGTCGCCGTGACGGATTTGATGCGACGCTTGTAGACCCGGAGCTGCGCTCCCATGAGTCAGGTCCCTTCCGTCGTCACTTCGAGACGTTGGCGGCGGCCGGGGCGTCCTCGGCCAGCAGCTTCCCGTCCGAGGTCTCGAACTGCTTCTTGAACGCGGCGATGGCGTCGGCGACGGCCGTGAGGGTGTCGTCCGACATCTTCGCGCCCTCGCGGATCGAGGTCATCAGCGGCTTGTGCTCGCGGTGCAGGTAGTCCAGCAGCTCCGACTCGAAGCGGCGGATGTCCCCGACCGGCACGTCGTCCATCTTGCCCGTGGTACCGGCCCAGACGGAGACGACCTGGTTCTCGGTCGGCATCGGCTGGTACTGCGGCTGCTTCAGCAGCTCGACCATGCGCTTACCGCGCTCCAGCGAAGCCTTCGACGCGGCGTCCAGGTCGGAACCGAAGGCGGCGAACGCCTCCAGCTCACGGAACTGGGCGAGGTCCACGCGCAGACGGCCGGAGACCTGGCGCATCGCCTTGTGCTGGGCGGAGCCACCGACACGGGAGACCGAGATACCGACGTTCAGGGCCGGGCGCTGACCGGCGTTGAACAGGTCGGACTCCAGGAAGCACTGGCCGTCGGTGATGGAGATGACGTTGGTCGGGATGAACGCCGAGACGTCGTTGGCCTTGGTCTCGACGATCGGCAGACCGGTCATCGAACCGGCGCCCATGTCGTCGGAGAGCTTGGCGCAGCGCTCCAGCAGACGCGAGTGCAGGTAGAAGACGTCACCCGGGTAGGCCTCACGGCCCGGCGGGCGGCGCAGCAGCAGGGAGACGGCACGGTAGGCGTCGGCCTGCTTCGACAGGTCGTCGAAGATGATCAGGACGTGCTTGCCCTGGTACATCCAGTGCTGACCGATGGCGGAGCCGGTGTAGGGCGCCAGGTACTTGAAGCCGGCCGGGTCGGACGCCGGGGCGGCGACGATGGTCGTGTACTCCAGGGCACCGGCCTCCTCCAGCGCGCCGCGCACGGACGCGATGGTGGAGCCCTTCTGGCCGATGGCGACGTAGATGCAGCGGACCTGCTTCTTGGGGTCGCCCGAGCGCCAGTTGTCGCGCTGGTTGATGATCGTGTCGACGGCCAGGGCGGTCTTGCCGGTCTGACGGTCACCGATGATCAGCTGACGCTGACCACGGCCGATCGGGGTCATGGCGTCGACGGCCTTGTAGCCGGTCTCCATCGGCTCGTGCACCGACTTGCGCTGCATGACCGTGGGTGCCTGCAGTTCGAGGGCGCGGCGGCCCTCGGTCGCGATCTCGCCGAGACCGTCGATCGGGTTGCCGAGCGGGTCGACGACCCGGCCCAGGTAGCCCTCGCCGACAGCGACGGACAGGACCTCGCCGGTGCGGGTGACCGGCTGGCCCTCCTCGATGCCGCTGAACTCACCGAGGACAATGGCACCGATCTCGCGCTCCTCGAGGTTGAGGGCGAGGCCGAGGGTGCCGTCCTCGAACTTCAGCAGCTCGTTCGCCATGGTCGAGGGCAGACCCTCGACCTTCGCGATGCCGTCGCCGGCAAGGCTGACCGTACCGACCTCCTCGCGCGAGGCCGCGTCCGGCTTGTACGACTGGACAAAGTTCTCCAGCGCGTCCCGGATCTCCTCCGGCCGGATCGTGAGCTCCGCCATCTGGGTTCCCTGCTCTCCTTGTTGGGCCCGAAGTTTCTTTGGGGGATCTGGGGGCTCCCCCCAGAACTTCTGCATCCTCTGCACGGCCCAACCGGGCCGTAGGTAACGCTTGTTGAGTTGGTGCTGGTCAGCCGGCCAGTCGCCGGGCAGCCTCGTCGAGGCGGCCTGCGACGGTGCCGTTGATGACCTCGTCGCCGACCCGCACCGAGATCCCGCCGAGGACCGTGGGGTCCACGTCCAGGTTCAGGTGCATCTGGCGGCCGTACAGCTTCGCCAGCACGGCGCCGAGGCGCTGCTTCTGCTGGTCGCTGAGCGGCACCGCCGAGGTGACGACCGCGACCATCCGGTCCCGGCGCGCCGCGGCGAGCTTGGACAGGGACTCGAGTCCCGCCTCCAGGCTACGTCCCCGGGGCTGGGTGACGAGACGGACGATCAGCCGCTCGGTGGCCGGGTTGGCCTTGCCGCCGAGCAGGCTGCGCAGCAGCTCGCTCTTGGCGGACACGGTGGCCGCCTTGTCCGTCAGCGCGGACCGCAGCTCGGTGCTCGACTGGACGATCCGGCCGAACCGGAACAGCTCGTCCTCGACGTTGTCGAGAGCGCCGGCCTGCTGGGCCGCGGTGAGGTCCGCGGTGTTCGCCAGCTCCTCGAGGGAGTCGACGAGGTCACGCGAGTACGACCAGCGGGACCGGACCATGCCGGAGACCAGGTCGACGGCTTCCCCGCCCACCTGACCGCTCAGCAGTCGCGTGGCGAGCTCGGCCTTGGCCTCGCCGGCCTGCGCCGGGTCGGTCAGGACCCGACGCAGCGACACCTCGCGGCCGAGCAGCGCGGTAACGGCGGCCAGGTCACCTGCGAGCTTCGCCACGTCGACCGACGTGTTGTCGGTCAGCGCGTCGAGACGCTCGCGTGCGGCAGCCAGTGCCTCGCGGCTCGCTCCGTTCATCGGGCGGCCTCGGCCTTCTCCTCGAGCTCGTCGAGGAAGCGGTCGATGGTGCGGCTCTGGCGGGCGACGTCCTCGAGGGACTCGCCGACCAGCTTGCCGGCCAGGTCGGTGGCGAGCTTGCCCACGTCCTGGCGCAGCGCGGTCGCCGCGGCCTTGCGGTCGGCCTCGATCTGGGCGTGGCCGGCCGCGATGATCTCCTCGCGCTGGCGCTGGCCTTCCGCCTTCATCTCCTGGATGATCGCGGTGCCCTGCTCCTGCGCCTCCTGACGCAGCCGCGCGGCCTCGTGGCGGGCCTCGGCGAGCTGAGCCTTGTACTGCTCCAGCACACTCTGGGCTTCGATCTGGGCCGACTCGGCCTTCTCGATGCCACCCTCGATCGCCTCGCGGCGCTGCTCCAGAACCTTGTTGATGTTCGGGAGGAGCTTCTTGGCGAGGAAGCCGAAGACGATGGCGAAGGCGATCAGGCCGATGACGAGCTCGTCGAGATGCGGGACGATAGGAGGCTGAGGCTCCTCCGCCGCCGCAAGGAACAGAGCGTTCACATCAGTGCCTTCCGTGAAAGGGGTTGGGCTGTCGGTCCGGCTTACTGGAAGACGAAGCCCATGACGATGCCGATGAGGGCGAGCGCCTCACAGAAGGCGAAACCCATGATCTGGTTGGTACGGATCAGACCGGCCGCCTCGGGCTGGCGGGCGAGGGCCTGGGTGCCGTTACCGAAGATGATGCCGACGCCGACGCCGGGGCCGATGGCCGCGAGGCCGTAGCCAACAGCGTTCATGTTGCCGGAGACGGTGTTCTCGGCGGCGAGGGTCTGGAGAACGGACATGCCGGATCTTCCTTCTCTTTCAATGACCCGGTGGGGGTTGGCCACCGGATGACTGGGGGTCTTGAGGGAGGGGCTGGCTCAGTGGTGCTCGGAGAGCGCGCCCTGTACGTAGCTGCAGGCCAGGAGGACGAAGACGTACGCCTGGACGGCCTGGATGAAGAGCTCGAAGGCGGTCATCACGACGACCATCACGAAGGAGGCGCCGGCGTAGACGATGCCGATGCCGTTCAGCAGGTACCAGCTCGCCAGCGAGAACATCACGAGAAGCATGTGGCCGGCGAACATGTTCGCGAAGAGCCGGACCGCGTGCGTGAAGGGCCGGATGATCAGGTTGGAGAGGAACTCCAGGGCCATGACCAGCGGAAGGATGGCACCGAGGCTCTTGTCGTAGCCGAGGATGTTCTTCCAGCCGCCCACGAAGCCGTGCTTCTTGAAGGTCAGGCTGACCCACATCACGTAGACGATCAGCGCGAGCGCGGCCGGGAAGGCGATCAGCGAGGTGACCGGGAACTGGGCCAGCGGGATGATCGACCAGAGGTTCAGGATCCAGACGAAGAAGAACAGCGACACCATGAAGGGGACGTACTTCTCGCCGTCCTTCTTGCCGATGATCTCGTAGACGATGCCGCGGCGGACGAAGTCGTACCCGGCCTCACCGACCATCTGCACCTTGCCGGGCACCAGCTTCGGCTTCGCGAAGGCGGCCCAGAAGAACGCGACGATCAGGATCGAACCCAGGAACGCGAGCAGCATGGGCTTCGTGAACTCGAAGCCGGCCACGGTGGCGATGGGCTCGTAGATGAACGAGTGGAGGCCCGGTGCCGGGAAGCCACATCCCTCGATGAAGAGGTGACAGCTCGGGTCGAAGGCAAGCGTCTGGTCAGCACTCACCGCGGGCTCCTTCAGCGTGGCGCATAGGTACGGCAACCTCGTTGTGTCGGCGCGGCACGCAGCCGCGGGTCGGCACTGGACTGGTCTTACGGATGGGGGGGCGGCGGTTCGGCGTCGAGCCTCGCGCTGGGACAGGCGTCAGCTCGGATGGCCGCGCCCGCAGTGCCGCAGTTGGCACCGGACGATAGCAGCATCGCGAACGCGCGTTTATCCCGGCCCTACTCCTCACGTCGACGGCCCAGTCTTCTCGGGCTTCTCACCCTTGTCGGACGAAGGATCCACGTAGAGGATCTTGGCCTTCATGTAGGCGCGGGCCTGGGCCGCGACCCAGACGATGGTCGCCGCGAGCAGCGTGAAGGCAAAGGCCTTGAAGTCGAACAGCGTGGTGTTCTTCAGCAAGGCCATGAGCATGAACAGCAGCAGCAGCTGGGCCATGTAGAGCATCAGCCCCATGGCCTGGAACAGCTGCGGCAGCGACTTGGCCGTCCGCTGGAGCACCACCAGCCCGATCCCCATGAAGAGGACGACCACGAGCGTGCCGGCCACGGCGCCGACAGCACCCTTGCCGCCGGCGACCACACCGCTCACCACGGTGGCAACAGCGCCGGTGGCGAGAGTGGGTACAGCGGCGTACAGGAGGGTGCGTGCGTCGTTGGACGGCATGGCGGCATCTCCGCTTGCTGGTGGGGGCAGTGGTGTCGTCATGGACGAGCGTAAGCCCGGTCCGAGGCGTGCTCTCGGGGGCCGAGGAACCGTCGCACTACGGTCCTTCGGCTCTGTCGCCGGGTCTCGTGAACGGTATCACAAACTATTTGATGAGGTCTTTACCCGGAGGTGTGCCCACTCTCACACATGAGAGTGACCCTGCGCGTGTGTGCAGGACGGTGAGCCGGTTTGTCTGGTAATGGACCCACCGAAGGCGTTCGTCAACCGCGCGTTCCGGCCTTCCGCCGGTCGGGGAGCTCGGTGAGGGCACTGAGGGCGGTCGCTCCGTTGACTCCCGCCGGGACCGGCACGCGCTCCTCGTCCTCGTCCTCTTCGTACGAGGAGGACGGCTCCGCCGCCTCCGCCGCCTCGGCCGCCGGACGCACCTGGCGCCGGCGGTAGCGCGGCGGGACGAAGGCCTCCGCCCAGCGCGGGGCGCGCGGTGTGAAGCGCGGCAGCAGCAGGAGTACGAGCCCGATCGCGCTGAGCGCGACGATCACCAGCACGATCCACATCGACGCCGAGTGCACCGAGTACGCCAGGGTGCCGAAGGCGATCAGCGCCGACCAGAAGTACATGATCAGCACCGCCCGGCTGTGCGAGTGCCCGATCTCCAGCAGCCGGTGGTGCAGGTGGCCCCGGTCGGCCGCGAACGGCGACTGGCCGTTCCAGGTGCGGCGCACGATGGCCAGCACCAGGTCGGCCACCGGGATCGCGATGATGGTCAGCGGCAGCAGCAGCGGGATGAAGACCGGCAGCGCGGCGTGCGTGGCCTCACGGGTCGAGCCCTCGAAGATCTTCAGCGCGTCCGGGTCGACCTGGCCGGTGATCGAGATCGCGGAGGCGGCCAGCACCAGGCCGATCAGCATCGAGCCGGAGTCGCCCATGAAGATGCGCGCCGGGTGCATGTTGTGCGGCAGGAAGCCCAGGCACATGCCCATCAGGATCACCGCGAACAGCGTCGCCGGGGCGGCGGCCTCGATCGTGAAGCCGTACCAGATGCGGTAGGCGTACAGGAAGAACGCGGCGGCCGCGATGCACACCATGCCGGCGGCCAGGCCGTCGAGGCCGTCGACGAAGTTCACCGCGTTGATGGTGATGACGACCAGGGCGACGGTCAGAAGCGTGCCCTGCCACTGGGTGAGCGCGACCGTGCCGACACCGGGGATGGGCAGCCACAGGATCGTCAGACCCTGCATGACCATCACGCCCGCGGCGATCATCTGGCCGCCGAGCTTGATCAGGGCGTCGATCTCGAACTTGTCGTCCAGGACGCCGATCAGCCAGATCAGGGCGGCGCCGGAGAGCAGCGCGCGTGGTTCGTTGGACAGCTCGAAGACGCTGTTGAGGTTCGTCAGGTGGTCCGCGACCAGCAGCCCCGCGCACAGCCCGAAGAACATGGCGATGCCGCCGAGCCGCGGCGTCGGTTCTCGGTGCACGTCGCGGGCGCGGATCTCCGGCATCGCTCCGGCCGCGATGGCGAACTTCCGCACCGGACCGGTCAGCAGATAGGTCACCGCGGCCGTGACACAGAGCGTCAGCAGGTAATCACGCACGGGCTGCCCCACAGGAATCGCTGGCCATCTCAGCCCCACACCCTAGCTCTGCCGTCCCCATGGTTGAGGACACACGGGTGCCGTCGACGGTTGCACGGCTGCCCTTCTACCCCCGATACGGTGGAAATCGCATCGCCAGTTCCCGTACCTCGGCACGGACCTTCCCGGCCGCTCCGGCCGTGTCGGGGTCCTCGCGCAGCGCCGCCGTGAACAGGGCGGCGATCCGCTCCATGTCGGCGGCGCCCATCCCCTGGGTCGTCACGGCGGCCGTCCCGAACCGGATGCCGCGCCCGTCCCCGTACGGCAGGGCGCAGGTGTCCAGCACGATGCCCGCGGCCGCGAGCCGGGCCCGGGCGACGCGTCCGTCGACGCCGAGCGGCGCCGGGTCGGCGGTGATCAGGTGGGTGTCGGTGCCGCCCGTGGTGATGGCGAAGCCCTCCTGGGCGAGCGCGTCCGCCAGCGCCCGCGCGTTGACGACCACCCGATGGGTGTACGCGGCGAACTCCGGCGTCGCCGCCTCCCCGAAGGCCACCGCCTTGGCGGCGATCGTGTGCATCTGGGCGCCGCCCTGCGTGAACGGGAACACCGCACGGTCGATGCGCTCCGCGAGCTCGCCGCCGCACAGGAGCAGGCCACCGCGCGGCCCGCGCAGCACCTTGTGCGTCGTCGCGCAGACGACATCGGCGTACGGCACGGGGTTGGGCGCGGCCCCGCCAGCGACGAGGCCGATGGGGTGGGCGGCATCGGCGATGAGGCAGGCCCCGACCTCGTCGGCGATCTCGCGGAATTCGGCGTAATCGATGTGCCGGGGGTACGAGATCGAGCCACATACGATCGCCTTCGGGCGGTGCTCGTGCGCGAGGACCCGGACCTGCTCGTAGTCGATGAGCCCGGACTCGGCGTCCACGCCGTACGGGACGAAGTCGAACCAGCGGCCGGAGAAGTTGGCCGGCGACCCGTGGGTCAGATGGCCGCCGTACGCCAGGCCCATCGCCAGCACGGTGTCCCCCGGCCGCAGCAGCGCCGCGTACGCCGCGAGGACGGCGGAGGAGCCGGAGTGCGCCTGGACGTTGGCGTGCTCGGCCCCGAAGAGGGCGGTGGCCCGCTGGACGGCGATCCGCTCGGCGGTGTCCACGTACTCGCAGCCGCCGTGGTAGCGGGCGCCGGGATACCCCTCGGCGTACTTGTTGGCGAGCGGTGACCCGAGGGCGGCCAGCACGGCGGGCGAGGCGAAGTTCTCGGCGGCGATCAGCTGCAGGCTGTCGGCCTGCCGCCGCCCCTCCCCCGCCAGCACGTCGGCGATCTCGGGATCCTGCCGTCGCAGGACGTCGGCATCCGCCCCGTACGCGTTCGAGGCACGCACATCGGCGGCAACACCAATAACCGGCATCAGTGGCTCCAGGCGTGGGCGGGCCCCGTCACACCCAATGTAGGCCCGCGGACCGCTCAGCGCGCCGTCAACGCTTGGTCGGCACGCCCGTCAGGGCCGTGACCACCGGGTCCAGTGCTTGCTGGATCTCGTCGCCGATGGAGCGGAAGAAGGTGATGGGGGCGCCGTACGGGTCGTTGACCTCGTCCGCTTCCGCGCTGGGGGCCAGGAGCCACCCGCGTAGAGCGGCGGCGGCCCGGACCAGGGCGCGGGCGCGTTCGACCATGCCGTCGCTGAGGGGGTCCGGCAAAGTGGCCGGATCTATCGCCCGTACGAGGCGGGTGAACTCCTTCAGGGTGAAGGTGCGCAGCCCCGCCGAGTGGCCCATCGAGATGACCTGGGCACGGTGGTCGCGGGTCGCCGTCAGCACCAGGTCGGCACGGATGACGTGCTCGTCGAGGAGCTCGCGGCCGACGAACCCGCTGGCGTCCGCGCCGAAGTCGGCGAGGACGAGCTCGGCGTTGGCCTCCATGGGGGCGCCCTCGTGGCCCCAGGTACCGGCGCTCTCCACGATCAGGCCGCCGCCCATGGGGTCGCCCAGGCGGTCGCACAGGGCATGGCGGGTCAGCCGCTCGGTGATCGGCGAGCGGCAGACGTTGCCGGTGCTGACGTGGAGGATGCGGAACGAGCCATCCGTGCCTATGCCACGCCCCTCAGGGGCGGTCAATTGGCCACCTCGAGGTCGGGTACCACCTTGCGCAGCTCGTCCACGGACAGGGCGCCCGCGCGCAGCAGGAGCGGGACCTCGCCGGTGACGTCGACGATCGACGACGGGACGATGCCCGGCGTCGGGCCGCCGTCCAGGTACACCGACACGGAGTCGCCGAGCATGCCCTGCGCGGCGTCGCAGTCCTCCGGCGACGGGTGGCCGGTCAGGTTGGCCGACGAGACGGCCATCGGGCCGACCTCGGTCAGCAGCTCGATGGCGACCGGGTGCAGCGGCATCCGGATCGCGACGGTGCCGCGGGTGTCGCCGAGGTCCCACTGGAGCGACGGCTGGTGCTTGGCGACCAGCGTCAGAGCGCCCGGCCAGAACGCGTCGACGAGCTCCCAGGCCTGCTCGGAGAAGTCGGTGACGAGGCCGTGCAGGGTGTTCGGGGAGCCGATCAGGACAGGGGTGGGCATGTTGCGGCCGCGCCCCTTGGCCTCCAGCAGGTCCGCGACGGCCTCCGCGCTGAAGGCGTCCGCACCGATCCCGTACACGGTGTCGGTGGGCAGCACGACGAGCTCTCCGCGGCGGACGGCGGACGCGGCCTCACGGAGGCCGGTCGTGCGGTCGGTCGCGTCGTTGCAGTCGTATCGCCGAGCCATTTAGCAGGCCTCCTCGTACACGTGCTTCGTCATGGGGTCGCCTTGCGCGCGGTCGCGAAGCGCGGGCGGTTGTTCAGGTCGGGGTGGTCGGCGGCGTCCGTCCAGCCGGCCTCCTCGTTGAAGATCCACGGCACCTGGCCGCCCTGGGTGTCGGCGTGCTCGACGACGACGAGGCCGCCGGGGCGCAGCAGCCGGTGGGCGGTGCGTTCGATGCCGCGGATGGTGTCGAGGCCGTCCTCGCCGGAGAAGAGCGCCATCTCCGGGTCGTGGTCGCGGGCCTCGGGCGCGACGTATTCCCACTCGGTGAGGGGGATGTACGGGGGGTTGGAGATGACCAGGTCGACCTGGCCGTCGAGCTCGGGGAGGGCCGTCAGGGCGTCGCCCTGGTGGACGGTGACCCTGGACCCCTCGGCGTTCTTGCGGGTCCACACCAGGGCGTCCTCGGACAGCTCCACGGCGTGCACGCGTGAACGCGGCACCTCCTGGGCCATGGCGAGCGCGATGGCGCCGGAGCCGGAGCACAGGTCGACGATCAGCGGCTCGACGACGTCCATCGCCCGTACGGCGTCTATGGCCCAGCCGACGACCGACTCGGTCTCGGGGCGGGGCACGAAGACGCCGGGTCCGACCTGGAGCTCCAGGTAGCGGAAGAACGCCCGGCCGGTGATGTGCTGGAGCGGCTCCCGGTTCTCGCGGCGGGCGACGGCCTCCCAGTAGCGGGCGTCGAAGTCCGCGTCCTTGACGTTGTGCAGCTCTCCCCGCTTGACGCCGTGCACGAACGCGGCGAGCTCCTCCGCGTCGAAGCGCGGTGACGGCACGCCGGCGTCGGCCAGCCGCTGGGTGGCCTGGGCCACCTCGGCAAGCAGCACACTGCGGGGGCTTGGGGGTCGCCCCCCAAAATGTTGCTGCACGCTGGTCCTCCGGGCTGCAGGGTCTTTACGCGGTCGGGTGTTACTGGGCGGCGGCGAGCTTCGCGGCGGAGTCGGCGTCGACGCACGCCTGGATCACCGCGTCGAGCTCACCGTCGAGCACCTGGTCCAAGTTGTACGCCTTGAATCCGACCCGGTGGTCCGAGATCCGGTTTTCCGGGAAGTTGTACGTCCGGATCTTCTCGGACCGGTCGACGGTACGCACCTGGCTGCGGCGCGCGTCCGCGGCGTTCTTCTCGGCCTCCTCCTGCGCGGCGGCGAGAAGCCTGGAGCGCAGGATACGCATGGCCTGCTCCTTGTTCTGGAGCTGGCTCTTCTCGTTCTGGCAGGAGGCGACGATGCCGGTCGGCAGGTGGGTGATGCGTACGGCGGAGTCGGTGGTGTTGACGGACTGGCCGCCGGGGCCGGAGGACCGGTAGACGTCGATGCGCAGGTCGTTGGCGTGGATCTCGACGTCGATCTCCTCCGCCTCCGGCGTCACCAGGACACCGGCGGCGGAGGTGTGGATACGGCCCTGCGACTCGGTGGCGGGCACGCGCTGCACGCGGTGCACCCCGCCCTCGTACTTCAGCCGCGCCCAGACGCCCTGGCCGGGCTCGGTGGCGCCCTGGCCGCCCTTGGTCTTCACGGCGACCTGGACGTCCTTGTAGCCGCCGAGCTCGGACTCGGTGGCGTCGATGATCTCGGTCTTCCAGCCGACGCGCTCGGCGTACCGCAGGTACATGCGCAGCAGGTCGCCGGCGAACAGGGCGGACTCGTCGCCGCCCGCGCCCGCCTTGATCTCCAGGATGACGTCCTTGTCGTCGCTGGGGTCGCGCGGGACGAGCAGCAGCCGCAGCTTGTCGGTCAGCTCCTCGCGCTGCTTCTCCAGCTCCTTGACCTCGGCGGCGAAGTCGGGGTCGACCTGCGCGTACTCACGGGCGGTCCCGATGTCCTCACCGGTCTGCTTCCAGGAGCGGTACGTGGCGACGATCGGGGTCAGCTCGGCGTAGCGCTTGTTGAGCTTGCGGGCGTTGGCCTGATCGGCGTGGACCGAAGGGTCGGCAAGCTTCTTCTCGAGATCGGCGTGCTCGCCGATCAGTTCCTCGACCGCCTCGAACATCACGGGCTCCTGGTGTCAACGAAATGGCTGCTGTGGAAGACGGCAAAGCGCCGGTCCCGGCCGCCCCCACTCGCGGGGCGGCCGGAGACCGGCGCAGTGGCTCGCTACTTGGCGGCAGCAGCCTTCTTGCCGAAGCGGGCCTCGAAGCGGGCCACACGGCCACCGGTGTCGAGGATCTTCTGCTTGCCCGTGTAGAACGGGTGGCACTCGGAGCAGACCTCGGCACGGATGTTGCCGCCCTGGATCGTGCTACGGGTGGTGAACGACGCGCCACAGGTGCAGCTGACCTGCGTCTCGACGTACTCGGGGTGGATGTCGCGCTTCAAGGTGTCTCCTAGTTTCGGGAGGGCGCCGGGTCGCACGTGCGGGCTGCGCGTGCGTGAACCGGGGCCGACGTACCAGTCTGCCAGGACCGGCCGTATCTCCCAAAACCGGGGGGTGGCCGGATCTATTCCGGGGCTACTTCACCACTCCGTCCGCCTGACCCTTGGCGGTGTCCTCGGTGGCGGAGGCGGGGATCGGCCGGTCGGCCTTGAGGGCCGCCCAGACCTGCTGGGACTGGGCCTGCAGCGGTATGACCCGGTTGAGGTCGGCGGGGTCGTACTGCACCGGCAGCGTGATCATGTGGACGTCGTCGGCGCCGAGCTGCCCGAGCCCGCGGGCGAAGTCGGCGAGCTCCTTGACGGAGTCGAGCTCCGAGTCGGGCCTGATCGCCTTGGTCGCGGTGTCGGCGACGCCCCACAGTTTCTTCGGGTTGGTGAAGACGCCGACGCTCTTGGCCTGCTCGATGAAGGCCTTCATGAAGGCCTGCTGGAGCTGTATCCGGCCGAGGTCGCTGCCGTCGCCGACGCCCTTGCGGGTGCGGACCAGGCCGAGGGACTGCTCGCCGGAGAGGGTGTGGGTGCCCGGCGCCAGGTCGAGGTGGCTGCTCTTGTCCTTGATGGCCTTGGTGGTGGTGACCTCGACGCCGCCGAGCTCGTCGATGAGCTTCTTGAAGCCGGTGAAGTCGACCTCGATGTAGTGGTCCATGCGGATGCCGGACATCTTCTCGACCGTCTTCACCGCGCAGGCCGGGCCGCCGGCCTCGTACGCCGTGTTGAACATGGCCTTGCGCTGCCCCGGGACTCTCGCGCCGGTCCTGTCGGTGCAGTCCGGCCGCTCGACGATCGTGTCGCGCGGTACGGAGACCACGCTCGCCTTCTTGTGGCCCTCGTACACGTGCAGGATCATCGCGGTGTCGGAGCGGGCGGCGCCCTCGTCCCTGCCGTACTCGCCGTTGGCGCCGGCCCGGGTGTCGGAGCCGAGGACCAGGATGTCCATGGAGCCGTTGTCGACGTTCTGCGGGCGGTCGTCGTCGCGCAGCTGGCTGTTGATGTCGACGCTGTCGATGTTGCCGTTGAGCGTGAAGTACACGTAACCGAGTCCGCACCCGCTGACCAGCACCAGTCCGGCGGCGGACCAGGCGGCGACGGTGACCGCCCTGCGCCCCTTGCCGGGCCTGCGGCGGCGCCCGGTGGCTCGTATTCGGCTGGTCCTGCTGCCCTGCTCGGCCATGGTCTCCTCGAGTCCTCGCTGGTTCCGCTACCCCCACCTGTGGCACTCAGGCGCTGTTCACTCGGCCTGTCAGACGGTGGAGCGGCCCAAAGGGTTGCACGGCCGGCCAAGAGGCTCTTAAGAACGCGCCGTGCCCATCGCGCCGCGGCGCGATGGGCACAGATGGCGCTTTACCTGCGGCGATGCGACCGCCGACGAAACGGTACGGCGGGCGAGTCCCCGGTGGGCGACCACGAGACGACGGCGGCGGAGACGGCGGAACTGGCGCGGGCGGCCGCGGAGTACGAGTCGTT